>JAFVQV010000116.1 GCA_017504645.1 Clostridia bacterium
CGGTAAATTCGATGCCGTCAAAGCCCATCTCTGCAGCCTTTTTTACGCAATCCAGTTGCGTCATGGTTTTGGCGTTCAACTGCTGTGAAAAGGAATACGAACTGACCGATATTTTCATAGTAATCTCCTCCGATATATCACACTGGGACCATTCTAAGGCATTTTGGGTCAAAATACAAGTTACTTTTATGCAAAAACGCTGCGCAAAGCAATGTGCGCGGCGTTTTTCAGTTGTGTAAATGAGGAATGATCTCGCCAGCGTGTGCCAGCACCACGTCGGGCTTATCCGGTGAATTGTGCAATATCTCCTCAGTAGTCTCGCCGCTCATGACCAGTACACCTACGGCACCGGCATTAAGACCACTCTTGATATCGGTGTAAATGCGATCCCCCACCACCGCGGTCTGACGCGGGGTGACACCCATTTTTTCCATCGCCAGCTGAATCATCAGCGGTGCGGGCTTACCGATCACAAAGGGAGTCTTGCCGGTGGCGTTTTCAATCATGCGACATACGCTGCCGCAATCAGGCACACTGCCGAATTCCGTTGGACATACCACATCGGGATTGGTAGCAATATAAGGCAGATCGCGAGCAGACAGCAGGCGGCACACATCCTCCAACTTGCGAAAGGTCAGTTCCGTGTCAAATCCCATCACGACACAGTCCACTTTGTCCAGTTCATCGGTGATGGTGAAGCCCTCCCGCTGCAGCTCCTCTTTCAGCGACTGTGTTCCGCACACATACAGCGTCGCGTCAGGATATTGCTGTTTGAGATAGTATGCCGTTGCCTGTGACGAGGTGACAAAATCGTCCGTAGTGGCCGCAATGCCCAGCCGCGCCAGCTTGCGCACATAGTCCTGTACGCTGCGGGAGGAATTGTTCGTAATAAACAAGTAGTCCCGCCCGCTTTCGCGGATGGCACGCAGCAACTCGGCGGTAAAGTCATACAGCCGATCACCCAAATACAGTGTCCCGTCCATATCAAACAGATACAGGCGAATATCCGATAACTTCATTTCAAAAACATCCTTACTTTATCATTTTGATCGCCACGACCTGCGTGCCGAACATAGGGCGTCCCAGCTAAGAATGACGACCTTTTTCATGGTATAGCCTCAAAACACCATCACAACTCCGCACCGTTCTCAAATACCCAAAGAGTACAACTATGACCGCAATTTCATTATACCCGCAAACACCGCATTGTGCAATCTTTTTCCCAAATTTTCGCATATTCGAAGTGCTCAATCTGCCCTTTACTTATGTTGTCTGGAGCCGTTGCGGATGCGCCCGTCATTATGCGATAAGAATTCATTTCTGCTGCCGAAAAATCGAAAAAATACTATTGCGCATTCCCTTTTTGATAAAAACGTGTTACAATACTATTAAATAAGGAGGCGCTCATCATGACATTAGAGCAAGTATTGGCTACCGTAGACCACACCGCCCTGTCTCCCACAGCGACAGAAGCGGATATTTTGGCGCTGTGTGACGAGGCTCGGTGCTATCGTACAGCGTCGGTCTGTATCCCACCGTCCTACGTGGCTACCGCTACGGCATATCTGCACGGGGACATTCCCGTTTGCACGGTCATTGGGTTCCCCACCGGCTATATGACTACCGCCGTCAAATGCGCCGAAACCAAAGCCGCTTTGGACGACGGTGCCGATGAGATCGACATGGTCGTCAACCTGGGCTGGGTCAAGGACGGGAAATACGACGAAGTGTTGAACGAGATCCGTGCTGTCAAAGAGGTATGCGGTTCGCATATTCTCAAGGTCATTATCGAGACCTGCCTGCTGACAGAGGAGGAAAAAATTCGCCTGTGCGATGTCGTATCCCGTTCCGGTGCGGATTTTATCAAAACCTCCACCGGCTTTTCCACCGGCGGTGCCACCCTTGCGGACATTGACCTGTTCCGCACCCACGTACACAGCGGGGTGCGCATCAAGGCCGCAGGCGGCATCCGTTCGCTGGCGGATGCCCGCGCCTTTTTGGAACATGGTGCTCATCGACTGGGAACCAGCTCGGTGATCCGCGCCGTCAAGGCGGGAGAAACCCTATGAGTATGCGTCGGGTATTTCTCATCGTGTTGGACAGCGTAGGCATCGGGCATGCCCCTGACGCCGCCGACTTCGGCGATGCAGGGGCCCACACCCTATGCTCCGTTAGCCGTTCACCGCATTTTCACATCCCCACCCTGACCCATTTGGGACTGTCCTCTTTGGAGGGGATGGATTTTCTTGAAGAAAACAAAGCTCCCGCCGCGGCGATTGCTCGCCTGTGCGAGTGCTCTCGCGGCAAGGACACCACCACCGGTCACTGGGAACTGGCGGGACTTGTGAGCAAAACACCCTTTCCCACCTACCCCGACGGGTTTCCGACCGATCTGCTGGAGGAATTTTCCCGCCGCACGGGCCGAGGGGTATTGTGTAATCGCCCTTATTCCGGCACACAGGTGATCGCGGATTACGGTGAGGAACATTTGAAAACCGGTGCGCTGATCGTGTACACCTCAGCAGACAGCGTATTTCAGATCGCTGCCCACGAATCCATTGTGCCGCCTGAGCAATTATATAACTATTGCCGCATCGCACGGGAACTGTGCCAAGGAGAGCACGCAGTAGGACGTGTGATCGCTCGTCCCTTTACAGGGGATGCACCCGTCTTCACCCGCACCGATCGACGCCGCGATTTTTCGCTGGAGCCGCCTCGCCCCACCGTGCTGGATGCCATCAAAAACGCCGGCCTTTCCTGCATTGGTGTGGGAAAAATCCGTGACATTTTCGCTGGCAAAGGGCTGACGGAATATCATCTGACCCACGGAAACGACGACGGCATGGCCTGCACGCGCCAATTGGCACAGCGCGATTTCCACGGGCTTTGCTTTGTCAATTTAGTGGATTTTGACATGCTGTACGGTCACCGTAACGATGTGGACGGCTACGCCGCCGCACTAACGGAATTTGACCGATGGTTGGGAGAATTTCTGTCCCTGCTTAAAGAGAACGATGTGCTGATGATCACCGCTGATCACGGGTGCGATCCCGCCTTCCCCGGCACCGATCATACCCGCGAATGTGTACCCTTACTGATATACGGCGATCGCGTCGTACCACAACGGTTGGGCACCCTACCCACCTTTGCCGTGGTAGCGGAGCTGGTGGCGGGACTGCTGGGCATCCCCTACAAAAACACCTACCGTCTCACCGAAAAAATCACAGGAGGCGCTTGATATGACCGATCGGGAACTGTTCTCTCTTGCCGTAGCTGTTAAAGTTCGTTCCTATTCCCCCTATTCCGGCTTTGCCGTAGGTGCTGCTCTGCTGTGTGCAGACGGTACCGTGTACACAGGCAGTAACATTGAAAACGCGTCCTACACCCCCACCGTGTGTGCCGAGCGAGTAGCCTTTTTCAAGGCGGTCAGTGAGGGAAAACGGGACTTTACCGCCATCGCCGTGGCGGGCGGAGAGAGTGACACCACCTGCCCGCCCTGCGGCGTCTGCCGACAGGTGATGGCTGAATTTTGCACGGCGGATTTTGCCGTCGTTCTCAGCGACGGCAACGGCGGCACTCAGCGTTACACGTTGGCCCAACTGCTCCCCTTCCGTTTTCCCGCTGATAACTTATAATGTATAAATAAGCAAGCCCCCGCAGCAGCGGGGGCTTGCTTTATGTTATCCTGTCAACCGTCGGCGCATTTCCTGCAAAATCACCCGCTCGCGGCGGGATACCTGCACCTGTGTCATGCCCAACCGATCGGCGGTAGCTTGCTGCGTCTGTCGTTTCAAATAGCGCAGCACGATCAACGAACGATCATTTTCCGGCAGCTCACTGAGCACCTGCCGCAATGCCAGTCTGTCGGTGATATACTCCTCCGGCGGTGACACGGGAATATCAAATTCACCGCCCTCCTCATCGTCGTCCGCACGGGTCAGTGACAGGGCAGGCATGGAGGCGCCCACGGCTTCCACCGCCTGTTCTCGCTCCACACCCAGTCGCTGTGCCAGCTCGCTAATACTGATCTCTCGTCCGTTCTGAAGAAAGAACGCTTCCCGTTCCCGCGTAGCGCGCAGTGACAATTCCTTCAGCGAACGACTGACCTTCACCGTACCCCCATCACGGAACAGGCGGCGGATCTCTCCCAATATCACCGGCACGGCATAGGTGGAAAACTTCAATCCCCGTTCTTCTTCAAAGCCATCCACTGCTTTCACAAGGCCCATACACCCCGCCTGAAACAGATCATCGTATTCGATGCCCCGCCCCGAGAAGCGGCGAGCACAGGTGTGCACCAGACCGATGTTATCGCAGATCTTTTCGTCGCGGGTCTTCACACCGTTTTCGCCTGCCGTTCACGCACGACTATGTATTTTTCCATGGTTACCACGGTACCCTTACCAATCTTGGACGACACCTTCAGTCGGTCGGTAAAGCTCTCCATTACCGAAAAACCCAGTCCGGAACGGTCATCTCCACCGGTGGTGAACAGCGGTTCCATGGCCTGCTCCACATTGTCGATGCCGCAGCCACGGTCACGGATTTTAATGACCGTTCGCCCATCGGCATACAGCCTCATCTGAATGGTGATACTCCCGATGGTGTCCCGATAGGCGTGGACAATGCAGTTGGTCACCGCCTCCGATACGGCGGTACGCAGATCTGCCAGCTCGTCCACCGCCGGATCCAGCTGAGATAAAAAGGACGCTACCGCCGACCGCGCAAAGCTCTCATTGGCGGAGCGGCTGGGAAAGGTTAGCTTCATTTCGTTCATGGGTTTCATCTTCGTTTTACCTCCCGTTTAGTCGATGATTGTAATACGGTATGGTTCTCCCATACCGGCAATTTTTCAAGGCCTGCTAATTTCATCACGCGCAGCAGGCGCTCCGAGGCGCCTACCACCAGCAATTGTCCGCCCCTCGCCGCCATAAGGCGATAGCGGCCCATGATCAGGCCGATACCCGAGCTGTCCATAAAGGTGACACCCGAGAAATCCAATCGCAGCACCTTGGCTACCGATCGGTTCACCGCACCATCTACTTGCTCACGCAGATCCCTTGCTGCGTGATGGTCCAGTTCTCCCGACAGCCATATGGTGATCGCGTTTGGCGAGTTATCCATTCGTATGACCATTCCCATTCCTCCCTTTTATCACCCATCATACAGGCTTGTCCGCGATTTTTTACGGGAAATGCGTTGTCAAATAAAGATAATTTTTTGTCGGTTTTGACGCTGAAAATCCGCTTTTGACAGGCTTTCCCGAGGTTTGTCGGGAAAAGTAACAAAAACTTCCTTTCTTTTTTGACACACAATATCTTGTGTTTTCTCTTGACAAGTGCAACGAGATGTTGTAATATGAGAAGGCACCTCTCGCAACTATGAACAGAAAGAAGTGGATACGATTGATCACCTCAATCAAAAAGCGAAACGGCGAGACCGTTTCCTTCGACGCCAAGAAAATCAAAAACGCCATACATAAGGCAAACATTGCCGTTACCGGCGAAAAAATGTCTGCCAAGGCTTTAAATGAGCTGACTGACAAAGTCGTCTCCTTAATCCCCGCCAACAAGATCCCCACCGTGGAACAGGTACAGGATCTGGTGGAGCAGACCCTCATCGACGGCGGCTTCGGCAAGACAGCTAAGGCGTACATCCTGTACCGCGCAGAGCACGCCAAGATCCGTCAGTCCGAAGCGGATCTGATGGATATCTATAAGGAGTTGACCTTCTCTTACGCAAAGGACGCGGATATCAAGCGTGAAAACGCCAATATTGATGCCGATACCGCCATGGGCACCATGCTCAAATACGGTTCGGAGGGCTCCAAGTATTTCATCGACAACTATATCCTGCCGAAGGATATCGCTGCCGCTCACATCAACGGCGACATTCATATCCACGACAAGGATTTCTATATGCTCACCGAGACCTGCTGCCAGATCGATCTGATCAAGCTGTTCCACAACGGCTTCTCCACCGGTCACGGCTGCCTGCGTGAGCCTAACGGCATCGCCAGCTATTCGGCGCTGGCCTGTATCGCCATTCAGGCAAACCAGAATGAAATGCACGGCGGTCAGAGCGTTCCCAATTTCGATTACGCCATGGCACCGGGCGTTGCCAAGACCTATCGCCGCGAGTATTTCAATTCGCTCGCCAATTATCTTGTCATTCGCTTCGGTATGGTCCGTGCGGATGCCAAGGCGCTGACCGAGACCATCCGCGATTCACTGGGTGTGCCGGTCACCATGGGTGCCATCGACGATTTCGGCGCGGTACTAAGCAATTGGTTGCCCCGTCACCAGCAGGCAGGCGGATTCCAGCCCATCACTGCGGACGAAGCGGTCGAGGCTCACGAGTTTGCCGCCCGTACCGCCTGGGATCAAACGGATCACGCCACCTATCAGGCCATGGAAGCCTTTGTGCACAATCTGAACACCATGAACTCCCGCGCCGGCGCGCAGGTGCCGTTCAGCTCCGTCAACTACGGAACTGACACCTCTCCCGAGGCGCGCATGGTCATCCGCAACCTGTTGCTGGCCACCGACGCAGGTCTGGGCAACGGTGAGACCCCCATCTTCCCCGTGCAGATCTTCAAGGTCAAGGAGGGTGTCAACTACAACCCCTGTGACCCCAACTACGATCTGTACAAGCTGGCCATGAAGACCTCGGCCAAGCGCCTGTTCCCCAACTTCAGTTTCTTGGACGCCCCCTTTAACCTGCAGTACTACAAACAAGGCGACTACAACACCGAGGTCGCGTACATGGGTTGCCGTACTCGCGTGATGGGTAACCGTTACGATCCCAACCGCGAAGTCACCTGCGGACGCGGAAACTTGAGCTTCACTTCCATCAACCTGCCCCGTATCGGCATTGAAGCCAAGGGCGACATCGATGCGTTCTACAAGATGCTGGACCAGCGCATCGAGCTGGTGTTCCGTCAATTGATTCATCGCTTTAACATTCAGTGCACCA
>JAFVQV010000117.1 GCA_017504645.1 Clostridia bacterium
CGTCTGCGGCTGATGCCGGGGGTATGGGCCGCCACGGGCGGCTCGGCCATTGCAGGCGAGGACAGCTTGACGGCGGTGCGCCGCGAACTGCGGGAGGAGCTGGGGGTGTCGCTGCCGCCGGAGAAGTTTTCGTATATCGGGCGGCTGCTGCGCCGCAATTCTCTGTGCGATCTGTGGATCGTGCAGCACGATGTGGCGGTTCCCGACCTGCGTTTGCAGAAAGAGGAAGTGGCGGATGCTCTCTGGGTCACGCCGGAGCAGTTGCGCCAAATGATCGAGGACGGACGGTTTCATCATTACCGTTCGCCGTATTTTAAGCTGGTGCTGGACAGCATCGAAAGGAGATTACACGGGACATGCTGACCGAACGTCTTATCCGTCGTTTCGTGAAAAACGCGGAGCATACCGGTGACCCCAAGGTGCGGCATGCCTATGGGCGTATGGCGGGCACGGCAGGGCTGGTCGCCAACGCGCTGCTGTTTTTGGGAAAGCTGATCATCGGTGCGGTGTGCGGCAGTGTGGCCATCGTTGCCGATGCGTTCAACAACCTGTCGGATGCGGGCTCCTCTGTGGTGACGCTGGTGGGGTTTCGGCTGGCCGCCGCTCCCGCGGATGAAGAGCATCCCTTCGGCCATGGACGGATGGAATACCTGTCCGCTCTGACGGTAGCGGCCCTCATTATGGTGGCGGGGATAGAACTGGCGACCTCGGCCTTGGATAAAATTTTACACCCGACGGAAAACGAATTTTCCTGGATAACGGCGCTGATTTTGGCACTTGCCATTGCCGTGAAGCTGTGGATGGCACTGTTTCAGCGCCGTATCGGCAAGACCATTCATTCGCAGGCCTTGGCGGCGGCCGCCGCCGACAGCCGCAACGACGTGATCTGCACCGGCGTGGTACTGGCATCCTCCCTGTTTACCATGTTCACCGATATTTATGTGGACGGGTACGTGGGCATGGCGGTGGCGCTGTTCGTCGTGTGGGCGGGCTTTTCCATGCTGAGGGAGACCGTGTCGCCCCTGTTGGGTGAGGCGCCCGACCCCGAACTGGTAAGCGCCATTCGTCGGACGGTGTTGGAACAGGAGGGGATCGTGGGGATCCACGATCTGATCGTTCACAACTATGGGCCGGGCCGTTGTATCGTATCGCTGCACGCGGAGGTGCCCGCCCACAGGGATATTCTCAACAGCCATGAGTTGATCGACGCGGTGGAGCGTCGGCTGATGCGGGAATACAATATTGTGGCGTGCATCCACATGGACCCTGTGGATATGCAGGATGAACGGACGGAAAATCTGCGAATACTGACCGAAACCGTACTGGGTGATCTGGATTCGCGATTGACCTTGCACGATTTTCGCGTGGTGTTTGGGGAGCATCGCATCAATGTGATCTTCGATGTGGTGGTGCCCTTTGGATATGCCGAGAAAGACAGCCTGCAGGCAGAAATTGAGCGTCGTCTGCAGCTGACCGACCCTCGCTTGTTCGTCGTGCTGACGATCGAGCACAGCTATGTGTAAGCGTATGGCAGGGTATATTGTATACAACGGGTTTTGGAACGCCGCACCCTCCGATCCGGTGCGGCGGTTGGAGGCGGCCGCCGCCAAGCGCGGTGTGACGCTGATCCCCATCCCGAATACGGAGTTGATCGTGAGTACCGCTCCCACTGTGACCGTGCGCACCGTCGGGGGGCAGCGGCTGGGCAGAGGGGATTTTGCCCTGTTTTGGGACAAGGATACCCGTCTGGCGCTGGCGCTGCAGGACAGCGGGGTGCATCTGTATAATTCCGCCCAGGCGGTGGCCGCCTGTGACGACAAAGGGGAGACCCACCGCCGTTTGGCGGCAGCGGGTATTCCCATGCCGCGCACGTTGTTGGCACCGATGACGTATGTGGAGGTGACCTCCGCCGTAGAGCCGTTTTTGCATGCCGCCGAGGAGGAACTGGGATTTCCTATGGTAATCAAGGAATGCTACGGTTCTTTCGGGCGGCAGGTGTATCTGGCGTCTGACGGAGAACAGCTGCGCAGGCAGGTATATACGCTGGGTGCGCGTCCCTTTATTTTGCAGGAATTTGTGACGGCGTCGGCGGGGGAGGATACCCGTCTGTACATGGTGGGCGGTCGCGTGGCGGCTGCCATTCGCCGCCGCAGTGAAACGGATTTTCGCGCCAATGTGGAATTGGGCGGTACGGCACAGCCGTACACCCCCACCGATGCCGAGGCGCGGTTGGCACAGCTGTGTTGCCGCGTGCTGGGCTTGCAATTTGGAGCGGTAGACCTGCTGCACGATGAGCAGGGGATGCCGCTGGTATGTGAAGTGAACTCCAATGCCTATATGGCGGGTCTGATCGCCTGCACCGGTGTGGATGTGGCTGGGGCCATTGTAGACGAAGTGTTAACGTTGGAAAGGATAGGGTGACGGTTTGGAAGACCTGAAAGTGGTATTTGCCAGCAATTTGATTCGTCTGCGGACCGATGCGGGTATGACGCAGGCCCAGCTGGCGGAAAAGATCAATTATTCGGATAAATCCGTTTCCAAATGGGAACGGGCGGAGGCGCTGCCCGACGTGCTGGTGGTAAAGAGCATGGCGGATCTGTTCGGCGTGACGGTGGATTTTATGCTCACCTCCCACGATCAGTGGGTGCCTGTTCCTACCAAAACTTCCGTCAGCACCGGTACCATCACCACCGTGGTGCAACTGGGTATCTGGACGGCGGCGGTGCTCCTGTTTATTATTTTCTGGAAATTGGGAATGCACCTGTGGATCATTTTCGCGGCAACCTTACCGATCTCGCTGATCACGCTGCTGGTGCTCAACAGTGTATGGGGTCGAAAACGGTACCACGTAGCCACGGTATCGGCGTTGGTGGTAAGTATCCTCCTGTTACTGTATTTGATCTTCATAAAAGACAATGTGTGGGAACTGGTGTTCCTGGCGGTGCCGGCGGTACTGATCGTGTGGTTCAGCTTTCGGATACGCCGCAGAAAAGCAAAAAAAGACGACAAAGTATGACAAAAATGCCGCTCTCTCCTGTGAGTAGAGCGGCATTTTTTGTTTCGTAGAGTGAAAAATCGGGGCTGTGGATAGGTTTTCGGAGCATTTGGTGGTATCCTATATCCATTGAATTAGGAGGACGATACCATGAGTTTTGTACTTAGCTGCGGTTCTACCGCCGACCTGAGCAGAGAACGGTTCGAAAGCCGTGACATCCGTTACATCTGCTTTCACTATCAGTTGAACGGGGTGGACTACCCCGACGATCTGGGCGTGACCATGCCGTTTTCGGAGTTTTACACCGCCATGGCGAACGGCGGTGAGACCTCGACCTCTCAGCCCAACATTTCCGACTATCTGGAATATTTCACGCCGTTTCTGGAGGCGGGCAAGGACATTCTTCATGTGGAGCTGTCCTCCGGTCTGTCCGGTGCGGTGAACTCTGCCCGCAACGCTGCCGCGGTCGCTGCGGAACGGGCGCCTGGAAAATATCGCGGAGGGCGGCGATGTGATCGTCCATGTCACCGCCAATGAAAACCTGGGCATGAACACGCTCGTTCAC
>JAFVQV010000118.1 GCA_017504645.1 Clostridia bacterium
ACCTTATCCGTTCAGTGCTCCGTGGCGGCGCAGTTCTTCCATCAGTACGGCGCGGTGTGCGTCCTCCATGGAGGTGAGGGGCAGACGGAGATAATCCTCGCAGAAGCCCATGGCGGCCATGGCGGCCTTGGCGGGAATGGGGTTTACTTCGCTGAACAACGCGTTGATGAGAGGCAACATATCCAACTGCAGCTTAGCAGAGCCCGCCACATCTCCGGCGAAGAACCGATCGCAGATCTCCACCGTCTTGCGGGGCAGAGGGTTGGACAGTACCGAGATACAGCCCTTGCCGCCCAACGCCAGAATAGGGACGATCTGATCGTCGTTACCGGAATACACATCCATTTTGTCGCC
Organism: Clostridia bacterium; assembly: GCA_017504645.1. Classification (GTDB taxonomy): domain Bacteria; phylum Bacillota; class Clostridia; order Oscillospirales; family Acutalibacteraceae; genus RGIG3009. The sequence goes on from JAFVQV010000118.1 coordinate 355, forward strand.
AATCAAGGAAATGGTTTCGGCAATCTGAGAAATGTTACCCGACGCCTCTTTGATACCCACGATGTTGGGATGCTCCGCCAGTGCCTGCACGGTTTTGGGGAGAATGTTCACACCCGTGCGGGAGGGGACATTGTACAGGATCACCGGCGCGGTAGCCGCGTCCGCGATGGCGGAAAACATACGGATAAGACCGCTTTGAGTGGCTTTATTGTAGTAGGGGGTCACTACCAGCACACCGTCGGCACCGTCGGCGCAGGCGCTACGGGTGAGTTCAATGGCGTACTCGGTATCGTTGGAGCCGGTACCCGCAATGATCGGCACTCGACCCGCCGCTTGCTTCACCGCAAAGCGGATTGCCTCGCGGTGCTCGTCGTCGGTCAGGGTAGACGCTTCGCCGGTGGTGCCGCAGATGACCAAGGCATTGATCCCTTCGTCGATCTGCCAATCGATAAGCCGCGCCAGCGCATCATAATCCACGCCGTTTTCCGTCAACGGCGTGATCAGGGCGGTGGCAATACCGGTAAAGATGGTGTTCTTCATACTGTTCTTTCCTTTCCGTAAAACAAAAAAATAGCCGTGTGAACGGCTATCAAAATCCGGATATCCGCACGCGACCGTTTGGACTGTTTCCGATTTCGATAGCACTCCGCGGCACAGGTCCGCGACAGTAACAGAGATGTTATTCCCTGTTCCCAAACCCGCCCCCGCCGGAACGGATTTTCGGCGGCCGCACCTTTCGCGCCGCACCGCCCTGCCGGGCGAGTTCATGCGGCGGTACTCTTTACGAACCGCGCCTCTATCTCACTTGTTCTCATCTTAGCATAGGTGCGCGTGCTTGTCAACGGTTTTCTTCTACGACCGCACATCTCCCTGCTCAAACCGTCGGCGTAGCTTACCCAGCGCCTTTTTCTCAATGCGGGACACATACGAACGGGAAATATCCAACCGCCGCGCCACCTCCCGCTGGGTTTGGGGGTTGCCGGTCAGCCCGTATCGGCGGCGAATGATCTCCTTTTCCCGATCCTCCAGCGTTTCCTCCATATATCGATACAACTTGGACGCGTTGATCTTCAGATCCAGATCGTCGGCAATGGTATCGTCGGCGGCGATCACGTCCATCAGCGTTAGCGAATGTCCCTCGCGATCGGTTTCAATGGGCTCGGTAAGCGACACATCCTGAGCGGTCTTTTTGTTGGCACGAAAATACATGAGGATCTCGTTTTCCACACAGCGGGAGGCATAGGTCGCCAGCCGTACCCCTTTTTTGTAATCAAAGGTGTTAACAGCCTTCATCAACCCGATGGTGCCGATGGAGATGAGATCGTCCTGGTCGCGAGTGCTGCTGTAATATTTTTTGATGATGTGTGCCACCAACCTCAGATTATGCTCTACCAAGCGGTTGCGCGCCGTCATGTCCCCGCGCTCGTGGTAGGCGATCAAACATTCCTGCTCCTGCTGAGCGGTAAGCGGACGGGGGAACGATCCCGAATTGATGACCTGCAGCGCCATAAAAAAGATACGCGAAACGGAATGTAACAATTCTAGAAACATAACGGATGCCCCTTTCGGTACACTCTATGCCAAAAGCGGGCGAATTTTGCCTGTCCCCACATTTTGGCTTTTCTTTGGAATGAGAGTGTGCTATAATGAATTGCAAGCCGAAAAAGTGTGCGTTGAGAGTGAGGCAAACCGTATGTACAAACAATTTGACAAACAGATCGACGAGCTTCTTGCTAACATGACTCTTAAGGAGAAGATCGGGCAGCTCAATCAGGTGCGAGGGCCCTTGGATATGGCAGAGATGGAAACGCTTAAGGAAGAGATCCGTCGGGGTGAGATCGGTTCGATCATTCTGGCATCCAGTGCCACGGCAGGCAACGACGAGCAGGGCCATGTGAATGTGGAACTGTATAACGAGTTGCAGCGGGTGGCGGTGGAGGAGAGCCCTAACCACATTCCCATGATCTTCGGCCGAGATGTGATCCACGGTCATCGCACGGTCTACCCGATCCCGTTGGCATCTGCAGCCGCTTTCAACGAGGAACTGACACAGCGGTGCTATCGCTTTGTGGCCAAAGAAGCCGCCGCCGACGGGATACACTGGACCTTTTCGCCCATGCTGGACATGTGTCACGATCCCCGTTGGGGCAGGGTGATCGAGGGCCCCGGTGAGGACCCGTATGTAGGTGCTTGTATGGCCCGCGCGGTGGTTCGGGGATTTCAGGGCGACGATCTGACTGCGCA
>JAFVQV010000119.1 GCA_017504645.1 Clostridia bacterium
CGCCTGGGTATGCTGGTGGACCGTATGACAGCGGCTTTGCCTGCCCCTGCCGAGGAAAAACAGCCGATACTGGATGCCTTGGTGGTGGAGGATCGGGTGGAATTGCTGCTGGCCATGCTGGTCAATGAGGTGGCGATCCTGCAACTGGAGAAAAATATTCAGCAACAGGTACAGCACTCTATTGATAAAAATCAGCGGGATTATTACCTGCACGAGCAGATGAAAGCCATCGCCGACGAGTTGGGGGAGAGTGATTCTCCCTTGGAGGAAGCAGAGGAGCTACGGGCGAAGGTGCGGGAATTGTCTTTGCCTGAGGTGGCGCATGAAAAGCTGATGAAGGAGTGCGATCGGCTGGCGAAGATGCCCTTCGGCTCCCATGAAGCGTCGGTTATCCGCAACTATTTGGATACGTGCCTTGGCTTGCCGTGGAACACCTATTCTCAAGAGCAGATCGATCTGGATCGTGCCCGCAAGGTGCTGGATCGTGATCACTACGGGCTGCAAAAGGTCAAAGAACGCATTTTGGAGCTCTTGGCGGTGCGTCAGCTGACCGGTGGCGCCAAGGGTCAGGTGGTATGTTTGGTGGGCCCTCCCGGCGTGGGTAAGACCTCCATTGCCAAATCCATCGCGGAATCTCTGGGTCGCACCTATGTGCGGGTGTCGCTGGGCGGTGTCAAGGACGAATCCGAGATCCGCGGTCACCGCAAGACCTATATTGGGTCTATGCCCGGTCGCATCATCCATGCCATGACTCAAGCTAAGACCATGAATCCGCTGATCCTGTTGGATGAAGTGGACAAGCTGGGTCACAGCTTTAACGGTGACCCGTCCTCCGCGTTGCTGGAGGTGCTGGACACCGAGCAGAATAAGGCGTTCAACGACCATTATCTGGAGATCCCTTTTGACCTGTCGCAGGTGCTGTTTATCACCACTGCTAACTCAGCAGAGGATATTCCCGCACCGTTGTATGATCGTATGGACGTTATCACCCTTTCCAGCTACACGGCAGAAGAAAAATTCCATATTGCTCGCAAGCACTTAGTGAAAAAACAGTTGGTGGAAAATGGTTTGACCGCCGCACAACTGAAAATTCGAGACGGGGCGCTACGCTTGATGATCGACGGGTATACCCGCGAGGGCGGCGTGCGCAATTTGCAGCGATGCATTGCCACGGTGTGTCGCAAGTGCGCGCAGGCAATTGTGTCGGGCGAGACGGAAAGCGTAGCGGTCAATCAGCAAAATTTGGCGGAGTATTTGGGTCCCCGCAAGTTTAAGGAGGATGCCCGCGATCGTTTGGACGAGGTGGGCGTTGTCAATGGTTTGGCGTGGACAGCGGTAGGCGGCGAGACCATGCCCATCGAAGTAGCCATACTGGACGGCAACGGCAAGATCGAGCTGACCGGCTCGCTGGGCGATGTGATGAAGGAATCCGCGCGCACGGCCATCAGCTATGTGCGTTCCCGTGCGGATAAATGGAACATCGAAAAGGATTTTTACAAGACCAAGGACATTCACATTCATGTGCCGGAGGGCGCGGTGCCCAAAGACGGACCGTCGGCCGGCGTGACGATGGCGACGGCCATGATCTCCGCCTTGACGGGAATTCCCGTACGGCACGATGTGGCCATGACCGGTGAGATCTCGTTGCGGGGCAAGGTGTTGCCCATCGGCGGCTTGAAGGAAAAAACCATGGCGGCCTATCGTCATCATATGGACACGGTGGTCATCCCGCAGGATAACGAGTCCGATCTGGCGGAAGTGGATGAGACCGTGAAAAAGCATTTGAAATTTGTTACCGCACGCACCGTGGATACGGTGGTGGAAACGGCGTTAGTGCCGCACTAAAGGGGAGGTGTCCCGATGAAGATCGAATCGGCGGTATTTGAAATTTCTGCAGGTGTCAGCGGTCAGCTGATCGCCTCCACCTTGCCGGAGATCGCGTTTTCCGGACGCTCTAACGTGGGGAAATCCTCCCTCATCAACAAACTGCTTAACCGCAAGAATTTGGCGCGTACCAGTGCTACTCCCGGCAAAACGGCCACCATCAATTTCTATAAGCTGGATACCATGCGGCTGGTGGATCTGCCGGGGTACGGGTATGCTCGCATTTCTGCCTCGGAGAAAAAGCGGTTCAGTCAAACCATCGAGCATTATTTTGACGATGATCGGGATCTGCGACTGGTGTTGCAGCTGGTGGATATGCGGCACCCGCCTACGGCGGACGATCTGCAGATGATCGATTATCTGGTGCAGTGCGAGCTGCCTTTTGTCATCGTTCTGACTAAAGCGGATAAACTCAACAAGACCGAACGTGCCGCGCGATTGGCGGCGTTGCAGGACGAGCTGGCAGAGTTCGACGGCGTGGAATGCATCCCGTTTTCCGCGGTTACCAGCGAGGGCGTGGATACTTTGCGACAGATCTTAGATGAGGTTACGGAAGAATAATACAGTGAAGCGGCGGCACTTGTAAGAGTGCCGCCGCTTTTAAAATTAAAAATTTAACAGCAAACAGATCGCGTATTGCGAGTGCAGGCGGGCATACTAACAACAATCCAAGTAAAAGGAGGGGACAACACATGGACAAATGTCAGGAAAATCGTTCCATTCAGTGCACGGTGGAACAGTGCCGTTATCACTGCGGTATGGAGAACTATTGCTCGCTGAACAGCATTAAGGTGGGAACTCACGAAGCCAATCCCACCATGTGCGAATGTGTGGACTGCCAATCGTTTGAACGCAAATAAACAAAAAACGGGGATAAGCGTTCTGCTTATCCCCGTGTGTTTTATGCTTGGGCGACTAATTCCTTCATAGAGTACAAACCGGTAGGCTGTGCTTTCATAAACAGCGCTGCGTTCAGCGCGCCGGCGGCAAAGACCTCTTTGGATTGGGCTCGGTGGATGAGGGAAAGGCATTCCTCATGCCCCGCGAATAACACCTCGTGCTCGCCGACGATGGTACCGCCTCGCACCGCGCTGAAGCCGATCTCGTGAGGGTCGCGCTTTTGGCGGACGGCATGGCGATCGAATACATAGTTCGGCTCATAGGTGAGGCCGTCTCGTACCGCTTCTGCCAGCATGAGCGCTGTGCCCGACGGTGCATCCAATTTTTGGTTGTGATGCCGCTCGATGATCTCCACGTCAAAGGAGTTACCCAATACCGTGGCGGCTTTCTTGCACAGTTCGGCCAGCAGGCTCACGCCCAGTGACATGTTGGCGCTGAAAAACATGGGTACGGTGCGTGCCGTTTCGTGAATCTGTGCGATCTGATCGTCGGACAGGCCTGTGGTGCAGATGACGGCGGGAATCCCGCGGGCAACCGCCAGAGACAGTACGTCGCTTAGGCAGGACGGGTGGGAAAAATCCACGATGACATCGGCATCTACGGTGCACGAAGCGGGATCGGCAAAGACGGGATACCCCGCCGTAGCAGCGGTGTTCAGGTCAATACCCGCTACGATCTGACAATCGTCACGGGTGGCGGCACACGCCGTTACCGCGCGGCCCATTTTTCCGTTGCAACCGCAAAGAAGAATGTTTGTCATAGCTTATAACACTCCGTAACGGCGAAGAACGCCGTTCAATTTTTGTTTCATGGCCTCGTCCATGTCGTACAAAGGCAAGCGGCAGCTTCCCACGTCCATGCCCATCTGATTGAGTGCCTCTTTTACCGGGATAGGGTTGACATCCATAAATAACGCGTTGGCCAAGTCCAGATAATCCAGTTGCATGCGGCGGGCGGTGTCGGCATCGCCGTTCAACCACGCGGCACACAGGTCGTGGGTCTCGCGAGGCAACACGTTGGACAACACCGAAATGACGCCCTTGCCGCCCAGCGACATCATGGGAACGATGAGATCGTCGTTGCCCGAATAGATGGTGATATCGCAGGAGGCCGCGATCTGCGCCGTTTCGGACAGATTGGGGTTCGCCTGCTTGAGGGCGACAATGTTGGGAAGTTTGTACAGCTCTGCCACTGTTTGGGGCGCGATGTTCACGCTGGTGCGGGTGGGGACGTTGTACAGGATGATGGGCAGGTCCACCGACTGGGCAATCTTGGTATAATGAGCGATCAGCCCCCGCTGTGAGGTGCGGTTGTAGTAAGGTGTGACCAACAACAGGCCGTCCGCGCCCATGGCTTTTGCTTCCCGCGACAGGCGGATACAATGCTCCGTGTCGTTGGAGCCGGTACCCGCGATGAGCGGCACTCGCCCCGCCGTGTGCTCAATGGCAGTGTGCAGGGCACGGGCATGCTCGTCGTAACTGAGGGTGGAGGCTTCTCCGGTGGTGCCGACGGCAATGATGGCGTCGGTACCATTTTCAATCTGGAAATCGATCAATTCCCGATACTTCTCATGATTGACACTTCCGTCCGGATGCATGGGGGTCACAAGGGCGACGCCCGCTCCGGTAAAGAGGACGGGTTTACTCATGCTGATACCTCCGTATTGAATGGTCGGTTAGTCCATGTATCCCTCGGCGCACAGCAGCTCTGCCAACAGGACAGCACCACCGGCGGCACCGCGAAGGGTATTGTGAGACAGACCGACGAATTTGTAATCGTACTGGGAATCCTCACGCAGACGGCCCAAGGAGATCGCCATGCCGTTTTCCAAGCCGCGGTGCAACTTAGTCTGAGGCATGTTATCCTCCTCAAAGTAGTGCAGGAATTGCTTGGGCGCGCTGGGCAGATCCAGCTCCTGGGCACGACCGCGGAAGGACTTCCACGTATTCAGTATTTCCTCTTTGGTGGGGGTATTCTCAAAGCTGCAGAACACGGCGGCAAAGTGGCCGTCGGACACGGGTACGCGCAGGCACTGGGCCGTGATCTCGGGAGACTGGGCGTTGACGATTACACCGTTTTCCACATGACCCCAGATCTTCAGCGGTTCTTTTTCGGATTTTTCTTCCTCGCCGCCGATGTAGGGGATCAGGTTATCCACCATTTCGGGCCAACGCTCGAAAGTTTTGCCGGCGCCCGAAATAGCCTGATAGGTGCACACCAGCGATTTGGTGATGCCAAACTTCGACAGAGGGAACAGGGCGGGCACATAGCTTTGCAGTGAGCAGTTGGATTTCACCGCGATGAAGCCGCGCTTGGTACCCAAACGAGCGCGCTGTGCGGGAATGACCTCCACATGATCGGCGTTGAGTTCGGGAATGATCATGGGCACATCGGCCGTGCCGCGGTGAGCGCTGTTATTGGACACGACGGGGCACTCTGCCTTGGCGTAGGCCTCTTCCAGTGCGCGGATCTCGTCTTTTTTCATATCCACGGCGCAGAACACGAAATCTGCCTTAGCGGCGACTTCCTCTACGGCGGAGGCATCCATCACGATCATGTCCTTCATGGAAGCGGGCAGGGGAGTGGTCATGGCCCAACGCCCAGCGACGGCTTCCTCATAGGTCTTGCCGGCGGAACGAGGGCTGGCGGCCAACACGCTGACCGTAAACCACGGATGGTTCTCCAGCAGAGTAGCAAAACGCTGACCGACCATGCCGGTACAGCCGATGATACCCACATTAAATTTCTTCATGATTATCAGATCCTTTCGCAAGTAAAGACCTGCGCAACCTGCGCAGAGATGCTTGACTTTTTTTCGTTCCTATTGTAGCATTATGTGTTAGTGATGTCAATAAAATTGCCGCCGAAATCCCCTCTTTTCGGCAGGAAACGGAGAAAGCGACCATTCATGAAACGACAGGATTTTTTCTACGATCTTCCCCAGGAGCTGATCGCACAGGAACCCATCGAGCCGCGGGATCATTCCCGTTTGCTGGTGTTGGACCGTGCCACGGGTCAGCGGGCGGATCGCCATTTTTACGATATATTGGACTATTTGCGAGAGGGAGATTGCCTCATTCTTAACGATAGCCGCGTGCTGCCCGCTCGTTTGTACGGACATCGCAAGGGCTCCGGCGGTGCGGTAGAGCTGTTGCTGCTGAGCCAAAAAAGCGGCGACGTATGGGAAGTGTTGGCAGGACCAGGCAAAAAGGCAAAGCCGGGTAACGTGTTGGAATTCGGCGATGGCCTGCTGGAGGCAGAGGTGCTGGAGGTTACACCGGAGGGTAACCGCTTGGTGAAATTTTCTTACGATGGAAATTTTTACAATTTGTTGGAGACCGTTGGGCAGATGCCCCTCCCGCACTATATTACGCACGAATTGCAGGATAAAGAACGGTACCAAACCGTGTATTCCCGCGAGGTCGGCTCTGCCGCCGCTCCCACGGCAGGCTTGCATTTCACCCCCGAGCTGCTGCAAAAGCTGCGGGACAAAGGGGTCAACATCGGATGTGTGACCCTCCATGTGGGATTAGGCACGTTTCGTCCCGTTAAGGCAGAGGAGATCACCGACCATAAAATGCATTCCGAGCATTACGAGTTGTCGGCCGAGACCGCTGACCTGATCAACCATACCCGTGCTGCAGGCGGACGGGTGTTTGCGGTGGGGACTACCAGTTGCCGCACGCTGGAAAGTGTGGGACTGACCGACGGCAAAGTCTTGCCTGCCGAGGGATGGACGGATATTTTCCTGTATCCCGGTTGTCGTTTTCAGGTGCTGGATGGCTTGATCACCAATTTCCATCTGCCCGAAAGCACGCTGATCATGCTGGTCAGCGCCTTTGCAGGCTATGAGCTGACCATGGATACCTACCGCTATGCGGTACAGCAGCAATATCGTTTCTTCAGCTTCGGCGATGCCATGCTGATTGTGTAGGAGGACTTATGAAAGTACTGAAAACCTGCGGCGCGGCGCGACGGGGCGAGTTCGAAACCCCTCATGGCACCGTGCAGACCCCCGCATTCATGAATGTGGCGACCTGCGGTGCTATCAAGGGTGCGGTGTCTGCCTACGATCTTAAGGATTTGAAGTGTCAGGTGCAGCTGTGTAACACGTATCACCTGCATCTGCGGCCCGGTGATGGTTTGGTAAAGGAACTGGGAGGTCTGCATAAATTTACGGGGTGGGATGGCCCCATCCTCACCGATAGCGGCGGATTTCAGGTGTTTTCGCTGGCGAAGCTGCGCAAGATCAAGGAGGAGGGCGTGACCTTTTCCTCTCATATCGACGGACGGCGGCTGTTTATCGGTCCTGAGGAAAGCATGCGCATCCAGTCCAACCTGGGCTCCACCATTGCCATGGCGTTTGACGAGTGCGTGGAGAATCCCGCCACCTATCCGTATGCTCAAAAATCCTGTGCCCGCACCACTCGCTGGTTGGAGCGGTGTAAGGTCGAGCACGAGCGATTGAACGCACTGCCCGACACGGTCAATCCCCGTCAGATGCTGTTCGGTATCAATCAGGGCTGTACCTTTGATGATCTGCGGGTGCAGCATATGAAAGAGATCGCACAGTTGGACCTGGACGGCTACGCCATCGGTGGCTTGGCGGTAGGAGAGCCCGCCGAGGACATGTACCGCGTCATCGAGGCGGTGGAGCCTCACATGCCGACGGACAAGCCTCGGTATTTGATGGGCGTAGGCACGCCGGTGAACATTTTGGAGGGCGTGCACCGCGGTGTGGACCTGTTCGACTGCGTCATGCCCGCCCGTAACGCGCGGCATGCCCATGTGTTTACGTGGCAGGGGCATCGCAACATGCTCAATCAAAAATATGAGCACGATCTGCGCCCGCTGGATGAGGAATGCGATTGCCCCACCTGTCGTCGTCATTCGCGAGCCTATATCCGTCATCTGTTTAAGGCAAATGAAATGCTGGCCATGCGTCTGTGCGTGATGCACAACCTGTATTTCTACAACACGCTGATGGAGAAGATCCGTGCGGCACTGGACGCGGGCACGTTCGAGGATTTTTATGACCGTTACGTTTCGGTGCTGGATAAGCGTATCTAATTTATGAATTTTTTGTGATTTCCCTTGTCAGAACTCGTTTCATCGGGTATAATGAAAAGGATTATTTTGGAGGTGCTTTAACTATGTTGAAATTTATGGCTTTGGCAGCTACGACTGCCGGAACCACTGCCGGACAGGGCGCAGGTGCTGCAAACGGCGGCGCATTGGCGAGCTTGCTCTCGTTTTTGCCCATCATTCTGGTGGTCGTTCTGATGTATTTCATGATGATCCGTCCTCAGCGCAAACGCCAGAAGGAAGAGCAGAAGATGCGTGACAACATCCGCGTGGGCGATCAGATCACCACCATCGGCGGTATTTGCGGCCGTGTGGTGACCGTGAAGGAGGACGAGCTGGTCATCGAGACCGGTGCCAACTGCAATAAAATGGTCATCAAAAAATGGGCGTTGCAGAGCTGTGATACCATTCATGACGAGCCCCTGGATGATGACGACGATGACGATGACGATATCTGATCCCGCTGTGATCGAGGTACTATTTTCTCCGTTTGCCGAATAAGGTGTATTACTTGATTGTGTTGCGGAGGAAACTGTATGAAGGCTCATAGCGAAAACGGATCTTTGTTGGTTCGGCTCATCCGTCCAATAGCCATCGGTGCCGGTATCGGCGCGGTGGTTTGCACACTGATATTGGTGGTCATGGCGGCGGTGATGGCGTCGGTCAATGTCCCCGCCAGAGCGGTCACGCCCATGGTGTTGGCAGCAGCCACGGCAGGCGCTGTGGCGGGCGGCTGGACGGCTGCTCGTTTGTCACGGGAGCGTGGCTTGCTGTACGGTGCGGGCAGCGGTTTACTGCTGTTCTTGCTGGTGATGGCGGCGGGCTTCACCCTGATGCCTGAGGCAAGCGGCACGATGCTGCTTGTGAAGCTGGCCTTAATGGTCGGCGGTGGTGCGCTGGGTGGCGTGCTTGGCGTGAATATGAAACGTCGCTGACGGTCATATCCGTTTCTTTCCTTGCATATATTGCATTGCGAAGAAACGGAGGACGGTATATGAAACGGACAAACCTGCGTATCCGCTTTTTTACGGATAATCGCCGCTTACTGCTGTTACTGGTGTTTTTATTTGTAGGCTGTATTGGTGGAGTGGTGCTGTATCATTCCCTGAAAGGCGAACTGCTGGAACGGGCAAACACCCTGTTGCCGTTGCGCGGGATCACGGGTGGAATACGCGGCGGATTTTCTCAGTTGTGTTCATCTTGTTTTCAAACCCTTTGCTTATTGGCGGTGCTGTTCATCGCCGGATTGTCCGCCTGCGGCGCGCCCATAGCCTTTACAATTCCTCTGTTTTGGGGAGCGGGTCTGGGCATGACGCAGGCATATTACTACGCATCAGGCGGCGCGGGCGTGCTGCTCACCGCGCTTCTTGTATTGCCGCACTCTCTGCCTGAGGCGGCGGCACTGCTGATGGGCTGCGCGGAGTCGTTGCGTATGTCCATGCAGATTACAGGGCAGTTGCTGCCCCGTGGCGCTCATTGCGGTGGGCTTTGGCAGGATTTTCGCCTGTACAGTGTGCGATTTTTACTGCTGTTGCCGCTGTTGTTGGCAGCCGGCGCGTTGGATGTGGGGCTGCGTGCCCTGTTTTTGCGATTTTTCCCTGCTGCCCTGTGGGTGGCATGATGTAAGAAGAAACGGAGTGTTAGTGTGGCTGGTTTTTTTGGATTGTTTGATTACAGCAAGCCGGGTCCCGGTGTTTCCAAAAATGCGCCTAAAAAGAAAAGCTTTTTCGTATTTTTGGAGATTTATTTTCGAAAATTTTGGAAATTGATGATCGCTAACCTGCTGTATGTGCTGGTATCCCTGCCGGTAGTGACCGGTGGTTTAGCCCAGGCGGGACTGACCTTTGTGACCCGCAACTATGTTCGCGAAAAGCATGTGTTCTTGCCCTCCGATTTCTTTGACACCATCAAAAAGAATTGGAAGCAAGGACTGCTTGCGGGTATTTTGGAGCTGATCGTGGGTACGATTATCAGTTTTTCGCTGTATTTTTACTGGATGAACGTGACCCATGAGGATAGCGGGTTGATACACGTTCTGTTGTTTGCCGGTGCCATGGCGGTGGGTGTGATCTTCTGCTTCATGCGGTATTATCTGTACATGCAATTGATCACGTTCAAAATGACCATGAAGCAGTTGATTAAAAACAGCTTCTATTTCGCTATGCTGGGTATCAAGCAGAACCTGCTCATTTCGCTGATCTTGGTGGCTTTTTACGCGCTGGGAATTGGGTCGCTGTTCTTATTTGGGACTTACTTTCCTGTGGCGATCATTTTGATGGTTTTACTGCATGTGTTTATTTTCCCCGCGTTCCGTTCTTTCTTGATCCAGTTTACCATTTTCCCGTTGATTAAAAAGGTGATGATCGATCCCTACTATGAGGAGCATCCCGATGCGGACATCGAGGCGCGCCGTAATCTGAACCTCGAAACCAACGAGGTGACAGAAAGCAAGGAAGAGGTCATTTTCGAGGATCGGGGCGAGACGGCTGCCTCGACCGAGGAGAAGGAGCCGGCTATTCCGAAGCAGTATTCGGCGGAGGAGCTGCGCCGCGGCAAGCGCTTACAGCGGCGTGATCAAATCGACCGTGACGATGACGATGGAACCATTTGAATTATTGAGCGAGCTCGCCGATTGGCGGGCTCGCTTTTTCTTGACAAAAAACGACCGTTTACTTATAATGTTTTGCAGGAACGGAGGGGTTGTATGGGACGTTGGATCCAATGCAAGCAGTGCGGTCATACCTATAAAAACACCATCAAACGGTGTCCCCAATGCTTTCAGCGGACGCCTGCTACGGCCAAGCAAATGATCTTGACAGCGATTTCGGTGTTGCTGTTGGTGGGATTTGTCGGTGGCTTGATCGCGCTTGCCCTGACTTCGTCGGCGCCGTCGAACGTCAATACGCAAACCACTACTTCCGTCACCACCTCCACGATTACTACGGGGGCCTCTGCTACTTCGGCGACCAAGCAGGGCGTTACCATGACCACGAAGAGGGGGAGCAATACCACGAATACCGACCCGCAAACAACGCTTCAAGATGCGGACGGAGCGGTGTCGGGCACCAAAGCGGGGAAGGTATACATCACCTTTCCGA
>JAFVQV010000120.1 GCA_017504645.1 Clostridia bacterium
AAACGCCGACACCGCGGCGTTTTCTTCACGGCCTTTCGAGTCCCTTCGGACGCAAAAAACCGCCTGCGCTATTGCGCAAGCGGTTTTTTTGGCGCGCCCGAAGGGACTCGAACCCCTGACCTCTTGATTCGTAGTCAAGCACTCTATCCAGCTGAGCTACGAGCGCGTGTTGTACGGACAACACATAGATTATAGTCACTCCGCCGCCAAAAGTCAAGAGGGATTTTTAACTTTTTTTCATTTTGTGAAAAGTGGCTTCCTGTTACAGGGTGTACCGATGCCGCTGCCGCAAAAATGAACTTTTTTTGAAGATTTGCCGTTTTGGATGGCGGAATTCTTGACTTGTTTTTTTAATAGGGGTATAATTGCGAGGTTAGAAATCGATTGTTCCAAGAAAGGAAGCGCAGCATGTTCAAACGGCTTTTAAAATGCGTGCGGGAGTACAAGGCTCCCACTATCGTCACGCTGCTGCTGATGGTGGGTGAGTCGGTCATCGAGTGTCTCATCCCCTTTATTACCGCCAACCTGGTCAACCGCATTGAGGCAGGTGCACAGATGCCCGAGATCCTCAAGATCGGCGGGCTGTTGGTGGTGATGGCGGTCCTCTCCCTCACCTGCGGCGGTGTGGCCGGCTTTACCTGCGCCAAAGCCTCGGCCGGGTTTGCCAAAAATGTGCGGCACGATGTATTTCACAAGATCCAGACCTTTGCTTTCGGCAACATCGATAAATTCTCCACCTCTTCGCTGGTCACCCGCTTGACCACCGATATCAACCACGTACAGATGGCGTACATGATGATCATCCGCATCGCCGTGCGGGCACCGCTGCTGCTGATCTTCTCCATCATTATGGCCTACATCATGGGCGGCGCGCTGGCCACCACCTTTGTGGTCATCATCCCCGTATTGGTGACCGGCTTACTGCTGGTCGCCCGCAAGGCCATGCCCGCTTTCCGTCGGGTGTTTAAGAAGTACGATCGCCTCAACGAATCCATTGAGGAAAATGTCCGCGCCATGCGAGTGGTCAAGGGCTTCTCCCGCGAGGAATACGAGAAGGAAAAATTCGGCGCCGCCTCCGAGGATATCAGCGGCGATTTCACCCGTGCGGAACGCATTGTGGCCCTTAACACGCCACTGATGCAGTTATGCGTGTATTTTAACATGATCTTTGTGCTGCTGGTGGGCTCCCGCTTAGTCATTACCTCCGGCGGCAGTCTCATCGGCGTGGGCGAGATCACCGCCATGCTGACTTACGGTATGCAGATCCTCATGCAGTTGATGATGCTGTCCATGATCTACGTCATGCTCACCATGTCCGCCGAATCCATCAAGCGTATCGGCGAGGTGTTGGCGGAGACCCCCGTCCTACACGATCCCGCCAATCCTGTTACCGAGGTAAAGGACGGCTCCATTGACTTTGACGGCGTGTCCTTTAAGTATTCCGAAAACGCCGAGCGTTTCGCGCTGTGCGACATCGATCTGCACATCCGTTCGGGTATGACGGTGGGCATCTTAGGCGGTACGGGCTCCAGCAAATCCACGCTGGTACAGCTTATCCCCCGCCTGTACGACGTGACCGAGGGCACCGTCCGTGTGGGCGGCGTGGACGTGCGGGATTACAGCGTGGAGGCGCTGCGCGGCGCCGTCGCCATGGTGCTGCAGAAAAATCTGCTATTCTCCGGCACGATCAAGGAAAACCTGCGCTGGGGTAACGAGAACGCCACCGATGAAGAGCTGGTGGAGGCCTGCCGCTTAGCGCAGGCGGACGAGTTCGTCCGTTCCTTCCCCGACGGATACGACACCTTCATCGAGCAGGGCGGCAGCAACGTGTCCGGTGGGCAAAAGCAGCGGCTGTGCATCGCCCGCGCCCTGCTGAAAAAGCCCAAGATCCTCATTTTGGACGATTCCACCAGCGCGGTGGATACCAAGACCGACGCCCTGATTCGGGAGGGCTTTAAGCGCTTTATCCCCGAAACCACCAAGATCATCATCGCTCAGCGAGTGGCATCGGTACAGGATGCCGACCTGATCTTAGTGATGGAAAACGGGGCCATCGCTGCGGCAGGCACTCACGAGGAGTTACTGCGTACCAGCGATATCTACCAAGAAGTGTATACGCAACAGACGAACGGAGGTGAGGAGCATGCGTAAGCCCATGCCTCACGGCGGACGGCGGCTGGATGTGCGGTCGCTGGGACGAGTCGTCAAGCTGTTGTTCCGCGCCTATCCCGCACTGCTCCCCATCGCCGCAGTGTGTATTGTGTTGTCGTCCTTGGTGTCCTCCGTCCCCGCGCTCTTTGTGGAACGGGTGCTGACGGTGATCACCACGCATCTGGAAAACGGCAGCCTTAACTGGGCCGCTGCCAAGTCCGAGATCTTGCCGTTGGTCAGCGTGCTTATCGGGTTGTACGTGTTATCGCTGATCTTCATCACCGTCCAAACACAGCTGATGGCCTACATTACCCAAGGCTTTCTCAACAAAATGCGGCGGAAAATGTTTGACGGCATGCAGAATCTGCCCATCAAGTATTTTGACACCAACAAGCACGGCGATATCATGAGCCACTATACCAACGACATTGATACTCTGCGTCAGCTCGTCTCCCAATCCTTGCCCAGTCTCCTGCAATCCTCTGTGATCGTGGTGACGGTGCTGTGCATCATGCTGTATTACAGCGTGTGGATGACGCTGGTGGTACTCAGCGGCGTGTTCATCATGTTTTTGGTGTCGGGTAAGATCGGCGGCGGCTCTGCCAAGTATTTTATCCGTCAACAAAAAGCGGTGGGAAAGACCGAAGGCTATGTGCAGGAAATGATGAACGGTCAAAAGGTCATCAAGGTGTTCTGTCACGAAGACGCGGTCAAGAAGGATTTTGACCGCATCAACGAGGAGTTGTTTGAGGACAGCTATCGCGCTCATGCCTACGCCAACTCGCTGGGCCCCATCATCATGAACATCGGCAACATCTTATACGTGCTGTGTGCGGTCATCGGTGGATTGTTTATCGCCACGGGTGCCGTGAATGTCAGCCTTTCGGGCAAGGCGTTCACCATCGCGCTGATCGTGCCGTTCCTCAACATGACCAAGCAGTTTACCGGTAACGTCAACCAGTTCTCACAACAGATCAACTCCGTCGCCATGGCGTTGGCCGGCGCGGGTCGTATCTTCGGGCTGATGGATCAGGCGCCTGAGGCGGACGACGGCTATGTGACGCTGGTCAATGCCGAGATCGCCTCCGACGGTACCGTCACCGAGACCGAGGTGCACACCGGTCACTGGGCGTGGAAACACCCTCACACCGACGGCACCATCACCTATACCCCTGTGCGGGGTGACGTGCGCATGGTGGACGTGGACTTTGAGTACGAGGCCGGCAAGCCCGTTTTGCACAACGTCAGTGTGTACGCCGAGCCGGGTCAAAAGGTGGCCTTTGTAGGTGCCACCGGCGCGGGCAAGACAACCATTACCAATCTGATCAACCGCTTCTACGATATCGCGGACGGCAAGATCCGTTACGACGGTATCAATATCAACAAGATCAAAAAATCCGATCTGCGCCGTTCCTTGGGCATTGTGTTGCAGGATACCAACCTGTTCACCGGCACGGTGATGGACAACATTCGCTACGGTAAGCTGGACGCCACCGACGAGGAGTGTCGCGCCGCCGCCAAGCTGGCGGGCGCGGACGATTTCATCACCCGCCTGCCCGACGGGTACAACACGCTGCTGGCCAACAACGGTTCTAACCTGTCACAGGGACAGCGGCAGCTCATCGCCATTGCCCGTGCGGCGGTGGCGGATCCTCCCGTCATGATCCTGGACGAAGCTACCTCCTCTATTGACACCCGCACCGAGGCCATCGTGCAGCGGGGTATGGATAAGCTGATGGAGGGGCGCACGGTGTTTGTCATCGCGCACCGCCTGTCCACCGTTATGAACTCCGACGTCATCATGGTGCTGGATCACGGCCGCATCATTGAGCGGGGCAATCACGACGCTCTTATCGCCCAAAAGGGTACCTATTATCAGTTATACACCGGTGCTTTTGAGTTGGAATAATTTTCCTGTTTCCGCCGACAAATTTCCCCTTGACCCTCCCCTTTGTTCTTCCTATAATGCAGGCAAGAACAAAAAAGGAGGAACAGAATATGGCATTTCCGGAGGCTTTTGACAAGATCAAGGGAGCGCTGAAAAACGCAAAAGGGAAAACGATCGACGGGCATCTGGCGGTGGAGATCGTCCTAAACGACGAGGAAAACGCCGGTATCGGGTATCTGGAGGTCAGCGACCACGAGGTGCGGGTGGAACCCTACGATTATTGGGATCACGAGGCGCGTCTGATCGGTCGCGCCGACGATCTGGTGGCGGTCTTTTCCGGCAAGCTGGAATGGGACACCGCCCTGGCACAGGAAAAGCTGTTCATTGAAGGCAGTCTTGACCGCGCCATGGAGGTCAAAAAGCTCATTCGCAAGCCCGCGGGACGCAAGCCTGCCACCAAGCCTACTGCTGACACCGACGCACCTACCAAGCCCGCCCCCAAAAAGACGGCGAAAAAGACCGTGCCCAAGCAGGTGGCCGATATTCCCAGCATCAACTCCCCCACGCAGGAGGGCTGATCTTCAGCGGCAGAGCGTTGCTCTGCCGTTTGCTTCGCCGCTTTTCGCGACAAAATCCAACAATTTTTCTTTCTTTGAAAAAAAGGGTTGCTATCCGCAAAAAAGTGTGCTATAGTGTATTCATTCGTTGCACACTGTACACGGGTGGTGGACAATTTGAAGCCAACAACGCAAGGCGAATGGATGCTGGTGCGGGAGGATGTACTTCCTGACATATACGGCAAGGTACTGCGCATGAAAAGCGAACTGACCGAAAACGGCGGCAGCTTTTCCATCAGCGAAGCGGCGCGCCGCTATGGGATCTCCCGCAGTGCGTACTATAAGTATAAAGATGCCGTGCGGCCGTATGCGGGGCAGGGTTCTGTCTCCGTCATGACCGTGCGGGTACTGCTACAGGATTGTCCCGGCGTGCTGTCGGGACTGCTGTCAGCCTGTGCGCGGGCGGGCGCAAACGTGCTCACCGTCAACCAGCAGGCACCTGTCAGCGGATGTGCGGCTGTCACCCTGTGTGTGCAGACCGAACGTATGACCCTGCCGCCGGAGCTGTTTGCCGAGTTGATCGGCAAGGTACCGGGGGTGCAGCGGATCTTGGATATTAAAAGGCACGAGCAGGAAGGCGGAAGCGAAGCATGATAAACATTGCCATTTTAGGTCACGGCGTGGTGGGGTCCGGTGTTGCCGAGGTGCTGCACCGCAACGGCCAGTCCATTGCCCACAAGGCCGGTGACAGCATTGCTATAAAACGGATCCTAGACCTACGGACGTTCCCCGATCTTCCCTATGCGGATCGGTTTACCACCTCTTTTGATGATATCGTGAACGACGGCGATATCCGCATCGTGGTGGAGACCATGGGTGGACTGCATCCCGCCTATGAGTATGTGAAAGCCTGCCTGTTGGCGGGGAAAAGTGTGGTCACCTCCAACAAGGAGCTGGTGGCCGCCAAGGGCGACGAGCTGTTGGCCATTGCCCGCGAAAATAACTTAAATTTCCTGTTTGAGGCCAGTGTAGGCGGCGGTATTCCCATTCTTCGCCCGTTAGATCAGTGCCTTGCCGCCAACGAGGTGACCGAGATCGCGGGTATCCTCAACGGCACCACCAACTTCATGCTCACCCGCATGGTGCAGGACGGCATGGAGTTTGATGAAGCACTGTCACTGGCGCAGTCGCTGGGG
Source organism: Clostridia bacterium (assembly GCA_017504645.1). Taxonomy (GTDB): domain Bacteria; phylum Bacillota; class Clostridia; order Oscillospirales; family Acutalibacteraceae; genus RGIG3009. Next base: position 5,793 of record JAFVQV010000120.1, read on the forward strand.
TATGCGGAGCGCAATCCCTCCGCCGATGTGGACGGGCACGATGCCTGTCGCAAGATCTGTATTCTGGCATCCTTGGCCTTCGGCAAGCATGTGTATCCCGAACAGGTGTACACCGAGGGCATCGGCGCCATCACCCTGACGGATGTACAATACGCCGCTGCCTGCGGTCACGTGATCAAGCTGATCGGTCGGGTGGTGCGCCGAGACGGTAAGATCCACTGTCTGGTCTCCCCCATGCTGGTACCCGACAGCAGCTTGCTGTCGGATGTGAACGATGTGTTCAACGCTATTATGGTGCGGGGCGACGCCATCGGCGACGTGGTATTCTACGGTCGGGGCGCCGGCAAGCTGCCTACCGCTTCTGCGGTGGTGGCAGACGTCATCGACGAGGTGAAGCACCTGAAAGCCCGCAAATATCTGTGCTGGGAACCTGCCGTCCCCGATTATCTGCTGAAGCACGGCGATTACGAAACCGCCGCTCTTGTGCAATTTGAGACGGATGACCCCGCTGCTCTGCGTGGTGAACTGGCCGCTCAGCTGGGAGAGGTGCGGGAAGTCACTTATGACGACGCACCCGCCGATCGAGTGGCGGTGCTGATGCCGTCCATGACGGAGCAGGCACTCACACAGGCATTAGATGCGATCTCCCACGGAAAGGCCGTCAGCCGCATCCGTGTGGCGGATCTGTAATAGAGGAGGAAGTCACCATGTTAATCGTACAAAAATTCGGCGGCAGCTCGGTTGCCGACGCCGAACGTGTGATGAACGTCGCGGGCATCGTGACCCGCGCGTACCGCGAGGGGAACGAGGTGGTGGTGGTCGTATCCGCTCAGGGCGACACCACCGACGATCTCATCGCCAAGGCCAAGGAGATCAATCCCCGCGGCAGCAAACGCGAAATGGATATGCTGATGGCCGCCGGTGAGCAGATCTCCATTGCCCTGCTGGCCATGGCCATTGAAACGCTGGGCTGTCCCGTCATTTCCCTGCTGGGCTGGCAGGCGGGATTCCAGACCAATTCCACCTATTCCGCCGCCCGCATCAAGACGGTAAACAGCGAACGCATCCGTGCGGAACTGGACCGTAAAAAAATCGTCATCGTCGCCGGCTTCCAGGGACTGAACAAATACGACGACGTCACGACCCTGGGTCGCGGCGGCTCGGATACCAGTGCGGTCGCTATCGCCGCCTCCATGCGTGCGGATCTGTGTCAGATCTACACCGACGTGGAGGGCGTGTACACCGCCGATCCCCGCAAGATCCCCGCGGCGCAGAAGCTGGACGAGATCACCTACGACGAAATGCTGGAGCTCGCCACTCTGGGGGCGCAGGTGCTGAACAACCGCTCGGTGGAAATGGCGAAAAAATACGGAATCGAACTGGAAGTGCTGTCGAGCATGAAGAACGTGCCGGGCACCAAGGTCAAGGAGGTTACGAAAATGGAAAAAATGCTGATCAAGAGCGTTGCCAAGGATACCAACATCGCCCGCGTGACCATCGTGGGTCTGCCCGACGAACCGGGTATTGCCTTTAAGGTGTTTGCTCGTGTGGCACAGGCACACGTCAACGTGGACATCATCCTGCAATCGGTGGGCCGTGACGGCACTAAGGATATCACCTTTACTGTGGACGCCGATGCCGGCGAGCGCACCGTTGCCGCGCTGAAAGAACTGTGCGAAAACGTCGGTGCCAAGAGCGTGACCTACGACACCGACGTGGCCAAGGTATCGGTGGTGGGTGCCGGTATGGAAACTCACGAGGGCGTGGCCGCCCGTATGTTCGAGGCCTTGTCCGACAAGACCATCAACATCCACAACATCTCTACCAGCGAGATCAAGATCTCCATTCTCATCAACAAGGAGGACGCCGATCGCGCCGTGGCCGCGGTTCACGCTGTGTTCTTTGAAAACTGATACAGGAATAAAAAAGCCGTTCGCACCATGTGCGAACGGCTTTTTTATATTGTATCTCGGCGGCGCCACGGCAGGGAAACCAGTACGCCTGCCACCATCAAGCCCGCCCAAATGAGGATCAGTCCGCTCCAGCCGATATCCGATACGGCATTGGCAAACAGGGCAGACGATGCGGAGGCCGCCATGTAGCTGACGAAATCCAAAAAACCGGTGGCACCCGATACCATACCCGTGTCCCGCAGGCTGGGGCAGTAATAGCTCCACAGCATGGAGGCCGCCACATTGGAGGACAGGATCGCCAGTATCATAAACCCCACATTCAGCACGGGGGTTTTCAGAACATACACCACCGCAAAGGATACGGCGGAGGCAATAAATGCCACAAGCATCGTGCGAGTCATGTTGTGGCCCAGTCGCTCGTATAAAAATACGGCTATGAATGCCGACAGAGAGATCACCAAGGTAGAAACGGTGAACAGCAACGCCGATGTCTCCGCCGAAAAGCCCAAATGCTGGGAAATGTAAGTGGGCAGCCAAAACACCACCGTGGTACGGACCACGCCTGTTAAAACGGAGATCAGTGTGTAGCGGATAATGCCTTTTTCAACGAGCAGCTTGATGCCGTCAGTTTTGGTGCCGTCCTGCTTACGCTTCGGGGGCTGATATTGTCCATATGTGACGATGCCCTTGCGCTCAAACATGCAAAAAATGACAAAACACACTACGCCCATACCGATCAACGCCGCATTGCTGGCGGCAAACACGCCCTGCCATGTCAAAAACATCGCCAGCACACCCGCCAACGGCGAACCGAAAAAGGAGGCAAAGGTGTACCCTAAGCTGCAACGGGCAACATAAACAGGAGCGATGTTTTCCGATACCACCTTTGTCATAGGACCGTAGATCATGGACAGGAAAAAGCCCGTCAGCCCATAGGCAATATAAGGTGTCAGCGGCGCGCTCGCTGTGAGAGAAAACAACACACCGGAAATACCTGCCAAAATCAGTCCGAAGCTGATCATGTATTTCGCCTTGATCTTATCGCCGATGACGCCGTTGATCAGCTGACCGATGGCATAGGTGATAAAATACAGGGACGACAGGGTACCAATCTGCTCTTCGGTGAAAACGCCGCCCTCGATCATCTGCGGCGAAACTGTACCCAGCACATTACGGGCGATGTACACCGCCAAATACGAAACGGCACACAGGCTTCCCAGTAACAAGGCGTTTCGTATTTTGATTTTTTTATCCATGGTGATTCACTCCGTAAATTGCGGTTGCTATGTTTGATTACAGTTTGGAACGGCGGATGGCATCCACGATGCGCTCCGTCATGGGAGATAAAATGATGTTAATGAGAAATTCGATGAGAAAATTGATGCCGATCAGGCCAAAGAAGATGTAATACACCACATCCTGCCCGGCCGCCCAAGCAATCAGCGTGTCGCGGAATAAAAACCACATCGCGGCACAGAACAGACCGGTGTTTACGACCGGGACTGCCACGGCGCTGACGATCACGCCCGCCACGGGATGCTGTTTCTTTTGGAATGCGGTGGCGATCAGACCGCCCGCTGCGCCTGCGGCAATACCTTTACCCAAGCACACCAGTGCCGTGAGAAGAGGATTGACGTTCCATAGGATGTTACCGCCCACGTCCATGCCAGTAATACAGCCGATCGTCACTACCACACCGAATACGCCGCCCAGCAAAGCACCGGTGCGTGCCCCGAACAGGGCGCCGCCCACTACCAGCGGGATGAGTACCAGCGACAGGTTGAACGTCCCGATCTTGATGCCGTAGCTGATCAGCTGCAGTACCACGACCAGTGCCGCCAGAATGGATACCTGAGTCAGTCGCAAGGTTTTTGAGTTTGCCATATTCATTTCTCCTTACTGTTGCCCCCTGACGGGGTGCAGCGTAAAATATATATTTCAACCCTTTCGGGGCGAAATCATTTTGCATTGCGCTCGTACAGAATGCGCAAACCGTCCAGCAGCAGTCGGGAATCGTACTGCGTGTCGCGGTGGCAGCAGGCGGCGATCTCCGCACCCAGTCCACCGGTCACGATCACCTTGGCGGTGGTACCAAGCTCCGCCTCGATGCGGTCACACATACCATCTACCATGGCGGCGGTGCCGAACACCGCGCCGGAGCGCATGGAGTCGATGGAGTTGGTGCCGATCACCTTGGCGGGGGCTTCCAGACGAATGTTGGGAAGCAGGGATGCGCGGCTAATCAGCGAATCCAGCGAGGTGGCCACACCGGGCATGATGGCGCCACCGCGGAACACGCCCTTTTCGTCGATCACCGATACGGTGGTGGCAGTGCCCAGATCCCACACGATGCAGGGAGCGCCGTATTTCTGCACGGCGGCCACACCGCCTACCAGCAGGTCCGCGCCCAACTGAGCGGGGTTATCGATGCGGATATTGATGCCCGATTTGATACCGGGGCCCACCATCAGCGGATCGCGCCCGATCACGGTGCGCACCGCCTTACACAGCGCCGCGTCCAAGCTGGGGACCACCGAGCCCACAATCGCCCCGTGCACGTCGGCGGGGGATATCCCTTTCAGCTGCATCATCGCCAGCAGGTCGATGGCATACTGGTCGCCGGTACGGGTGCGGTCGGTGGCCATGCGGAATTCACACACCAATTCCTCTCCCCGGAACACACCGGCGGTAAGGTTGGTATTCCCTAAATCAAGCGTCAACAGCATGACGTTCCTCCTCGGTACGGTGCGCCACAATGTAGCGCGGACGGTTTTTGACCTCGTCGTAAATGCGGGCAATGTAGTGCCCAATAATACCCAAGCTGATCATGATGGTGCCACCGATGACCAACAGCAGCAAAATCACGGTGGTAAAACCCTCCACCGCGCTGCCCATGAAAAAGCGAACCAGCGTCTGCACACCCAGTACCAATGAGGCAATCAGCGACAGAATGCCTAAAAAGGTCACCAGCCGCAAGGGCGCGGTGGTAAAGGAGGTGATGTTATTGATGGCGTACTGGATCAGCCCTCGCACCGACCATTTGGAGGTGCCGTTGACACGTTCCTGCACCTCAAATTCCACGGTAGCGGTGCGAAAACCCGCCCAAAAAGACAAGGCACGGAAAAAGGTGTCCTTTTCGGTAAGGGTATTGAGCACATTCACGACCCGCCGATCCAGCAGCTTAAAGTCGGAGGAGGAGGCCATGTCCATGCCGACGGCTTTGCCGATCAGCTTATAAAACATGCGGGCAAACCAGCCGTGAGCGGCGGCTTCCTTGCCGCGAGCGCGTTTTTTGCCCTCTACCACCTCGTAGCCCTGTTTCCACAGCGCGACCATTTCGGGGATGACCTCCGGCGGGAACTGCATATCGCAATCGGTAACCACGGCGGCATCGCCCTTGGCTTCCCGCAGACCGGCGAAAATGGCAGATTCCTTACCGAAGTTACGGCTGAACGAGATGCCCCGCACCGCCGGATTACACCGCGCCTCGGCGCAGATGACCTCATAGGTGCGGTCACGGGAGCCGTCGTCCACAAAGATCAGTTCGTAGGGGATGTTGGCCGTTTCCAGCACTTCAGACAGACGCGCCGCCGCCAGCGGCACGTTGGATTCCTCGTTATAGGAGGGGATGATGACCGACAACAGGTTCATCCGGCATTCCTCTCTTTCATGGCGCGCTGGGCTTCCCGCTTCATGTCGCGGCGGGCGGCGTCCTCGCGCTTATCATACAGTTTTTTACCGCGGCACAGGCCAACCTGCACTTTCACGCGGGAGCCCTTGAAGTACAAGGACAGGGGGATCAGCGTCAGGCCCTGCTGCTGGCGCAGCATGCCGTACCAGCGCATGATCTCCCGTTTATGCATCAGCAATCGCCGTTCGCGGCGGGGGTCGCGGTTAAAGATATTGCCCTGCTCGTAGGGACTGATGTGCAGTCCCTTTAAAATCAATTCGCCGTTTTCTACGGCACACCAAGCGTCCCGCAGGTTAGCGCCGCCGGCACGCAGAGACTTGACCTCCGTGCCGCACAGTTCAATGCCCGCTTCCGCAGACTCTTCCACGAAATATTCATGGAAGGCTTTGCGGTTTTCGGCGATGGTCTTGGTTTGAACGCGGTTGCCCGCCATGATATTCCTCCTTTAGTTCAGTTCACTGCGCCCCTCCAGCGAACGGCGCAGGGTCACCTCGTCGGCGTATTCCAAATCGCCACCCACGGGGATGCCGTAGGCCAGGCGGGTCACCTTGACGCCAAAGGGCTTTAGCAGCTTGCCGATGTACATAGCGGTGGCTTCACCCTCCACGGTGGGATTGGTGGCCATAATGACCTCCTCCACCTCTTCGTTGGCGATGCGGGTCAGCAGTTGTTTAATGCGGATCTGCTCGGGACCGATGCCGTCCATAGGCGAAATGGTGCCGTGCAGCACGTGGTAGGAGCCGTTATATTCCCGGGTGCGCTCGAACGCCAGCACGTCCTGGGGGTCTTCTACCACGCAGATGACACTGCTGTCCCGCCCGCCCGATGCACACACCGAGCAGCGCTCACCGTCGGTCAAATTACAACAGATATCACATTCCTTGATATGGGCGCGGGCGTCCACAATGGCGTCCACAAAGGCTTTCCCCTGCTCATCCGACATGGACAGCACGGAAAAGGCCAGCCGCACCGCCGATTTATGGCCGATGCCGGGGAGACGTTCCCATTGCTCGATCAATTTGTCCAAAGTAGGTACCCGATACGCCATGGGGATCTCTCCTTACATTTTTTCAGGGGCGTCGATCTTCAGCAGGGTCAGCACGTTTTTCAGTGTGATGCGGGTAGCCTCGCACAGGCACAGGCGAGCCTGCTGACGGTCGCTCTCAATGCCGCGAACGCGGCAGGCGTTGTAGAATTTGTGGAACAGGGTGGCCAATTCCATGGCGTAGCGGGTCATACCCGCCGGATCCTGCTCCTTGGCACAGGTGACGATGGCACCCGTATAGGCCGCCAGATGGCGGATCAGTTCCCGCTCCTCCGGGGCATCCAACAGGCACAACTGCCCGTCGTCGGGGGCATTCAGCGTGACGCCGTCCTCCTGAAGCGTGCGGAAAATGGAGCACAGGCGGGCGTGGGCGTATTGCACGTAGTAGACGGGGTTGGAGGAGGACTGCTCAATGGCCAAGCCCAGATCAAAGTCCATTTGGGTGGAGGCTTCCCGCAGGTTGAAGAAGAACCGCGCCGCATCCACCGGCACCTCGTCTAGCAGGTCTGCCAGCTGAATGGCCTTGCCCGACCGCTTGGACATACGCACCACCTCGCCGTCCCGCATGAGGCGGACCAGCTGGATTAAGACGATTTGTAGCTTACTTCCATCCAAGCCGACCGCGTCCATAGCGCCCTTCATGCGCGCCACGTGACCGTGGTGGTCGGCACCCCACACGTCAATGCAGGTATCGAAGCCGCGGGCGAATTTGTTGCGGTGATAGGCGATGTCGGCGGCAAAGTAGGTGGGATTGCCGTTGGCACGCACCAGCACCTCGTCCTTAATGCCTTCCTCCACGCCGTCGCGATTCGTATGCTTTTTGCTCTGATATTTTTCGCCGTATTCCCCTGCACGGTACCACAAGGCACCGTCCTTTTCATAGGTGAGGCCACGCTGCGTGAGCAGGTCGATGGTATCCTTCAGCTCGCCGTCGTTGTGCAGGGTGGATTCGTGGAACCAGCGATCATATTCGATGCGATATTTCGCCATATCGCGGTGCATTTTCTCAATATTCAGCGGTAGAGCGTAGGCCACCAGCGCCTTGCGGCGCTCCTCCTGCGGGGCGTTCACATAGGTGTCGCCGTACCGGGCGGCAAAGCCCTTGGCGTGCTCGCGAATGTCATCGCCGTGGTAGGCGTCCTCCGGCATGTCCACCGCGTCCTCGCCCTTGTACAACTGCAGGTACCGCACCTCCAGCGACAGGCCGAATTTATCGATCTGGTTACCCGCGTCGTTGACGTAGAATTCACGGGCTACCTCGTACCCCGCCGCATCCAGCACCGACGCCAAACAGTCACCTAGTGCGCCGCCGCGGGCGTTACCCATGTGCATGGGGCCCGTGGGGTTGGCAGACACGTATTCCACCATCACCTTTTTGCCCTGACCGTAGTCACTGCGACCATAGTTGTCACCTTGTTCCAGCACCTCTTTTACCGCCCCCGCGTAATAAGCGGGCGACAGGAAAAAGTTTAAGAAGCCGGGACCTGCCACCTCGGCGCGGGCCAAGCAGGTGCCGTCCAACTCCAAGTGGGCGGCAATGCTCTCGGCGATCTGCCGCGGGGCTTTGCGGTATACCCGCGCCGATACCATGGCGGCATTCACCGCCAGATCGCCGTGAGAACGGTCGGCAGGAGTCTCAACCGCAAAATCGGGCAAAGGCTCGTCCGGCAATTCGCCGGCAGAAATGGCAGCGCGAACGGCGGCTTGCACCGCGGCGCGCAGCTGTTGTTCGGTTTGTTGTACGATGGTAGCCATAGCTTAAGACACTTCCTTGATGGTGATTTCAATTTCGTTTTCGGTAGAGGAGCCACCCATATCCAGCGCATACGCCAGTTGCAGGCAACCGCCGCTTTCGCAGACGGTACTGCCGATACGGTGGGCGGTGACACCCAGCGTAAAGGTGCCGTAAGGCGTTTCATAGGGACACAGATGGGTCTGCCCCTGCTCCAGTATGAGGCGGGAGCGGTAGGTCCCGCGGCGATCGATCGTGACCCGCTGAGCCTCTATGGTGAGACTGGTGGTATCGGTGTCGCCGTCTTCGGTGGTAGTGTAGGTCAGTACCGCACTGTCGGGCAGCAGGTCCAGCGTGCCGCGGGCGCGAGTAACCGTCTCGGCGGTGTCGCCGTCCATAGATTGGCGGCTGACAAGAGTGATCTCTACTTTCATAAGACAAGGCTCTCCGGATCGATCTGTTGGATGTTGTCCCCCACGGGACTGCCTAAAAACATGCTCGCCACGGCCTCAAAGTCGTGGGGATGGTCGCTGACGAAGAAGGAGCACTGTCCGCCCACGTCCCTGCCGTTTAGGGCATCCATGCCGGTCAGCAGGTCGCGGCAACGGGCGGCACAGGCGGCACCCGAGTCGATGAGGGTGACGCCCTCCCCCAAAATATCGCGGATAACGGGCGCCAGCAACGGGAAATGGGTACAGCCCAAAATCACCGTGTCCACCTGCTGTTCTATAAGGGGACGCAGGTAACGGCGCGCCACCGCCACGGTGGCTTCATTATCCTGCCCGATCCAGCCGCTTTCCACCAGCGACACGAACAGCGGGCACGCCTGCGCAAATACCTGCACGTCGGGATTTTTCTGCGCTAAGTAGCGGTGAAAGGCACCTGAGCGCACCGTGTTGGTGGTGCCCAGCAGACCGATGCGTCCGCTGTGGGTGGCGGCAAGCGCCGCATCCCCCGTAGGAGCCACCACGCCGATGGCGGGAATGGGCAGATCGGTCAGCGCCGCGGTGGCCACCGAACTGACCGTTCCGCAGGCGGCGATGATGCATTTCACACCCCGATCCAGCAAGAAACGGCAATCCTGCCGCGCGTAGCGTTCGATGGTTTCGGGGCTGCGGGTACCGTAGGGAACGCGAGCCGTATCGCCGAAATAGACGATATCCTCTCCCGGCAGCAGCGCTTTCAGCTGTCGTACCGCCGACAGACCGCCCAGTCCGGAATCGAACACACCGATAGGCCGTATATCCACAGCTACCCCTCCTTAACCACATAAAAATACAGATTAACTATACCATAGTTTATGCGGAAATACAAGCCGTTTTGAACCGCGGCCATAAAAAAAGACCGCCTGTGGCGGTCTTTTGATCGGTTTAGTGACGGCAACGGCGAGTGATCTCGCACAGGTCTTCCCATTTGGCTTCAATGTCCTGTGCCAGACGGATCTGACAGCGGGCGCGCACCAAATTGTGATCGGGAGCGTTGATCTTGAAATACTCATCCCCGTTTAGGTAGTCTGCCAGAAAACGAGTCGCCAGTTCCAGCGTCATGATGAGGGCGCTGTGAGGCATCAAGGCGATCTCCTCGTCGTGCAGCAGTCCGTCGGCGCCCTTTACAAAGCCCTTGGCAAATTGCTCGTACAGGGCAAGGTCAAAGGAGACCTTGGACAGATCCCGCTCGTCCTCACGGGCGGTAGAAGCGCCGTAGCGCACCGCGTCACCGAAATCGTACAGGGAGGAGCCGGGCATCACCGTGTCCAGATCGATGACGCAGATCGCCTCATCGGTATCCTTATCGAACAAAATGTTGTTGATCTTGGTGTCGTTATGTGTGACGCGAACGGGGATCTCTCCGCTGCACAGGGCGTTGGTAATGGCCTCGCACCCGTCCTGCCGATCCAGCAGAAAACGGATCTCCTCCTCCACCTCGGCGCGGCGGCCCGCTTTATCAGCGTCCACCGCTTGGTGAAAAGCCGCATATCGCGCAGGCGTGTTGTGAAAATCGGGAATGATCTCCGCAAGGGTCTGGGCCGGAAAATCCGACAGACAGCCTTGGAATTCGCCGAATTCCCTCCCCGCCTCGTAAAACATGTCGGCGCTGTCCACCACATCGTGGGCAACCGCGTTTGCCACATATTCGTATACGCGGAAAAAATGGTGGGTGCCGGAATAATAATACGGCTTGCCGTCTGTAGTTTTTAAAAAGGACAATACCCGCCGGTCATAGGTGCCGTGCTTTTCGGTCAGCTTTTGCTTGATATGCTCGGTGACCTTGATGATGTTGCTCATGACCGCTTCGGGATTTTTGAAAACAAAGGTGTTGATACGCTGGAATATGTATTGCCGCGCCTCGTCCTCATCCTGTACCGTAACAAGATAGGTGCGGTTGATATTACCGGAATGAATTTCCTCCTCCGCGACGATCGGTGCCGTTATACCGAATTGTGCCGCGATATCTTGAAAATCCATGTCATCCCTCTTTTCAAACTATCGTTGTACCATACATATTGTCTTATTATACCAAATGTTACAAAAAAGTCAAGATATGTATAATTTTAAATAAAAAGGCACGCCATTCGGCGTGCCCGCGGGGTCAGCGATAGTCCTGACGGTCTTTACGATTCTGCTGATCCTGCTGGTTCTGTTTATTCTGCTGATTCTGTTTGTTTTGCTGATTCTGCTTGTTCTGCTGTTCCTGCTTGTTCTGCTGATTCTGCTGACGATCCATGATAGTTCCTCCCCGTCGTTGCGTTTTGGGGCAGGCGGTATTGCCGTGCCCGCTGATAGTGTTGCCGTGGAGGAACAGAATATGCATCAGCCTTTGGCAGTCAAGTACGCTTTTAGCAGTTGCAGCGCTTCTTCGCTTTTTTTCAAATCGGCTTCCTTGATGTCGTTGGTAAAGGCACGCACACCTACGATCAGCGGATCGGGGGCATATGCTTGCAGTTCTTTGGGAAGCAACTCCTTGACATCCCATTCAAAATAGGTGCCGTCTCCGGCGGTTCCCGCCGTTTCCAGCGGGTGGAGGAACGATACGCCGTCGGTCAAGTTTGTCAGCAACGACTCGTAGTAGTCCTTGGACATGGCAAACAGCACCACATCCCGCGTGCCGATGTGGATGGCCATGACCTGTCGGTTAGCCGCGGCGATTTGAAGCGAGTTACCCTCACCGTCGGCGATGTTTAGGTTTTGGATGGTCACCATGACTTCGCCGTCGCCATTTAAGTCGGTTCCGACTTTTTCCAATTCGGCTTCCATGACCTCCACGATGGCTTCGGGCACGTACCCCTCCACCGCCAAGCACAGCTGATAATCCGGCTTTTCGCGGGTAAAGGTCTGCCACAGCAGCACCGTCAGCACGATCACCGCAAAAACCGCGCCGATAGTCACCCACTTGTAATGATACCAAAAATTGGAAAACCAGCCTTTCGGAGTCATGGGCTCCGACACATGAGGCTTATATTCCAACTCCTCTTTGCTTACACCCACCAGATACCGTTCTCTTGCCATAATTTCGCTCTCTTTCGTATTGGTGTAGGTTTAGTATACCAAGTTTCGCGGTATTTCGCAAGGCTTTACACAAAAAAATCGGCGGACGCGTTTTGCGTCCGCCGATACGGATTTATTACGGCATGTCTGCCTTTTCCAATGCCCGCATACGATCCCGATATTGGATCAGGATGACACCGAACAGTACCTGCGCCGCGGACGAGGCAAGGGTCGCCAAAGAAGGAGAACCCAGCACACCGGCGGCACCGATGAAGCACATGACCGCCACGAAGATGGACACCTTCGAGTTGGGCAAGCCCGTGCGTACCGTGTTCAGCGCCGCATCGATACTTTTCAGTGTTTTGCGGTAGTACACGATGTACAGCACCAGCAGACCGACCAGCAGCAGGATCAGCAGCACGATCACGACGCTGCCGATAGCGGCCACAGCGGCATCGGAGTCCAACACCGCCTCCGCGCCGCCGACCAGCGCGACGATCAGTAGCAGCACCATAACCAGCAAGACCAAGCCCATGCCCACTGCCATGACCACCAATTCGGTGACGACGGCGCCCTTGACAAGTGCCAGTCCCCGCAGGTTGAGGAACTGCTGACGGTTCGCAGCGGAGGCATACACCATCCACAGACCGATCAAAATGAGGATGGTGGGGATCATACCGATGAGCGTGCCCGCGATCATACCGCCGGACATAGCCGAGGAAAATTCGCTGAACAGCGCTTCCATTTCCGCATCGCCGCTGAATTCCGCCATCAGCTCGCCGAACAGTTCCATGCTGCTGCCCGCAAACAGGGATGTGATCACCGACAGCACCGCCGAAACGGTGAGACAGATCACCGCGATCAAAAACAGCGGTGATGCCGCGGTGCGGCGCGCCAGATCCACTGCCGGCGGTTCGCCCGGAACCACCGGAGCAGACACCGGCGGAAACGGCGGTTGCACGGCAGGCTGTGCGGCCGGCTGTACCGCCGGTTGTGCGACAGGTTGCACCACAGGCTGCGGCTGAGCCTCCGTCTGAGCGACCGCCACCGGTTCCGGCTGCGGTACGGGAGCGGGCGCAGTCAGGTGCGCGCCGCATTTCACGCAAAAGGACGCGGGTGCCTCATAAGGCGTACCGCAATGAGGACAAAACATAAGCGGTTCCCCTTTTTATTTCAAGAATTTGAGTTCGCGCACGATGGCAGGCTCCTTCGCCTTGCCCTTGCAGATGGAAAAGAACGCCATGATCTTGATGACGAGCAGCGCTACCGCCAGCACCAGATACGCCAATGCCGCCAGCCCGTATACCAACCAACCCAAGATCGGATTGATGCAGATAACAGCACCGACAGCCAGTGCGATGGGTGCCAAGATCTCCACCACGGTGATCTTCAGCGCCTGACGAACGTGGAACGCCGCGTAGGGCGAGGAATTGCCTACCAGCAGGGCAATGATGATGCCGACGGCACCCATCAGGTACACCAGCATGCTGATGACCTTGTTATCCGAGATATCTTTGGCGTCAAACTCAGCGGTGTGATCATAGGGATCCGCCACCACCGTGTACACGGGCGTGGGCGGGACCTGAGTCTGCACCTGCGGTTGAGGCTGCGCCTGTGCCGCAAAGGCGGTGCCGCAGGTACCGCAGAACGCCGCATCGTCTGCTACTGCTTGTTGGCAATTAGGACAAATTTTCATAACGATTACCCCTCTTCTATGTAGTATGTACTTTCAGTATACCGATTTTCGACAAATTATGCAACAAAAAAGTGTCAGGAAGTCATTTTTTCTTGCTTCACTTTATGGTCGATAACGTGACGGGAGGCCAATTCGCTGTGAATGTCCTCCAGCGAAATGCCCGCTTCGATCATCAGTACCATCACATGATATGCCAGATCGGCGATCTCATAGACCGTTTCTTTTTTATCTGCCGCTTTGGCGGCGATGATCACCTCGGTGCATTCCTCTCCTACCTTTTTCAGGATCTTATCCAGTCCCTTTTCGAACAGGTAGGTGGTGTAGGAGCCTTCCTTTTTGTCGGTCTTGCGCCCCTCAATGAGTTCCATCAGCATGCCGAGGGTGAACTCGTGGCGGTCGTCGCTCTCCCACACGGGGTGAGTAAAGCAGCTGTCAGTGCCCGTATGACAGGCGGGGCCGTCCTTTTCCACCTTGACCACCAGGGCATCCCCGTCGCAATCGGCGGTGATGGACACGATGTGCTGGTAGTTGCCGCTGGTCTCTCCTTTCAGCCACAGCTCGCCTCGGGAACGGCTCCAAAAGCAGGTGAGCCCTTTTTCCATCGAAATGGCCAGGCTTTCCTTATTCATATACGCCAAGGTCAGCACCTGCCCCGTCACCGCATCGGTGACGATGGCAGGGATGAGCCCCTTTTCGTCAAATTTCAGTTGGTCGATGTTCAGCATCGTGATCATCCTTTCTTACAGTCTGGCAGGAATCCCGTCCTGCGCCATGCGGGTCTTCAGGTCGCGAATGTCCACTTCCCCGAAATGGAAGATGGAGGCCGCCAAGCCTGCATCTACCTTCGGCAGCGTGTGAAACAAGGTGAGAAAATCGTCGATACATCCCGCACCGCCCGAAGCGATGACGGGTACGGATACCGCATCACACACGGCGTCCAGCATCTCCAGATCAAAGCCCCCCTTGACACCGTCGGTGTCAATGGAGTTGACCACCACCTCGCCGGCACCGTCTGCCACACAGCGGCGGATCCACTCGATGGCTTCCATGCCGGTATTTTCCCGTCCGCCCTTGGCGAATACGCGGAACACGCCGTCCACCCGCTTGATATCCACCGACAGCACCACACACTGGTCGCCGTACAGCTTGGCGGCTTTGCCGATCAGCGACGGGTCGGCAATGGCACCCGAATTGACGCTGACTTTATCGGCGCCGCAGGCCAGCACCCGTTCAAAATCGGCGGTAGTGCGAATGCCGCCGCCCACCGTCAAGGGAATGAACACCGAGCGGGCGGTCTCGCACAAAATATCGGTGAACAGTTTGCGTCCCTCCGCCGAGGCGGTGATGTCGTAAAACACCAGTTCGTCGGCACCGCCGTCGCTGTACCGCTTCGCCAGTTCCACCGGCGAGGAGACATCGGACAGTCCCGCGAAATTGACACCCTTGACCACCCGTCCGTCCTTGACGTCCAGGCAAGGGATAATGCGTTTGGTTATCATCGTGCCACCTCAATGGCCTGTGCCAGATCCACGGCGCCCGTATAATAGGCCTTGCCGAGGATCGCGCCGTACAGGCTCAGTTCTTTCAGTGCTTGTATGTCGTCCAGAGACGACACGCCGCCCGATGCCACGATGGGCAAGGTCAGCCGCTGCTGCAGTTCGCGGTACAGGGCCGTATTGGTGCCCTGCATGGCGCCGTCCTTGGAGATGTCGGTACAGATCAGGGCAGATACCCCCGCTCTCTGCATCTGTTCACAGAACGCAAAGGCGTCAATGCCGGCGCTTTGGGTCCAGCCCTTCACCGCTACCTGACCGTCCCGAATATCCACGCCCACCGCTACCTGTGCGGGGTGCGCCTCCACCGCCCACGGCACTAACGTGGGGTCGGTAGCGGCGGCGGTGCCTAAAATGACGCGGTCGATGCCCGCGCCTACGTAGCGGTCCACCAGCTCGCGGGTGCGGATGCCGCCCCCTACCTCGCAGAACAGACCCGTCTGCTCCTTAATGCGGCAGATCAGCTCCAAATGGGGGGTGGTGCCGCTTTTGGCACCCTCCAGATCTACCAAATGGATGTGCGTGGCACCGGCGGCGGCAAAGGTCTTGGCCACCTCCACAGGGTCGTCGTGGTACACGGTCATTTGGGCGTAGTCGCCCTTATACAGGCGCACCGCCTTGCCGCCGTACAGGTCAATGGCGGGAAAAATCAGCATACCTTACCCCTCCGTTTCGCAGAATGCCCGCAGAATCTTCAGCCCCACATCTCCGCTTTTTTCGGGATGGAACTGACAGCCGTACACATTCCCCTTGGCCGCCGCCGCGGTCAGCGGTGCGCCGTAATCCGCCGTGGCGATGACGCTGTCGGCGCAGTCGGCGGCGTAGTAGGAATGGACGAAATACACATAATCCCCCTCCTGTATGTGGGAGAACAGGGGGTTATCCCGCACGAACCT
>JAFVQV010000121.1 GCA_017504645.1 Clostridia bacterium
GGTGGGAGAGGGGTACTGCCCCTGCGCCATTGCGTCGGATATTCGCCGCGGTCCCGTGGCTGCTGCTACCCGCACGGTGCAAGAGGCGGGGCTAAGCGGGCGGGTTCACGTACGATTAGGCGATGGATTATCTACGGTACAGCCGGAGGAAGCGGATGATATCGTCATTGCGGGTATGGGCGGTGAGACGATCGCCGCTATTTTGGAGATGGCCCCTTGGGTGCAGCATCCCCGTTATCGCTTAATTTTGCAGCCCATGACCCGAGCAGAACGGCTACGGCGGTATTTGTTTGAAACAGGTTTTGCCATTCAAAAAGAAACCGTGGTTTTGGATGATCAGCATTGCTATACGGTGCTGTGTGTGGAGTATACGGGTACGACGTGTCAGCCGGAAGAGGCGTTGTGCTATGTGGGAAAGATCCCGTTGCCCGATGGAACTGACTATTTAGAACGTGTTTGCCGCCGCTTGCGCAAGCAAATAGCGGCCTGTCCCGATAAGATGACGCAGGAGTGCCTGACACGTATTGAAGCCTATTGCAACGGTACATGGCGACCGTGGGAGGAAACAATATGATTACCGTAGGAGATATTTACGATTACATACAGCAAAAAGCGCCCTTTGAAACCGCTGAGCCGTGGGACAACTGCGGCTTGTTAGTGGGAACGCGGGAAACGGCAGTATCCACAGTATTAGTGGCGTTGGATATTACAGCGCGCACGGTGGCGTTGGCGGAGGAGTTAGGTGCACAGCTGATCGTGAGCCACCATCCGGTGATCTTTGATCCCCTGCGTACCCTCACACCGGAGTTGCCGGTATATCGTCTGGCACAAACGGGGATTGCGGCTGTGTGTGCGCACACCAACTTGGATAAAGCGGCAGGCGGCGTGAACGACTGCTTGGCGCGGTTGCTGGGATTGGAAGCGGTAGAGCTGTCCGCAGACGGCATGTGCCGTATGGGTCAACTGCCGAATGCGATGAGTGCAGAAACCTTTGCTCGCTACGTAGCGGCTCGCTTAGGGGTGGCGGTACGTGCGCATATCGGTAATGCGCCTGTGCGTACGGTGGCGGTTTGCGGCGGGGCCGGTGCCGATCTGGTGTTACCGCTGCTGTGTACTGCCGATGCGGTGGTAACAGGGGAGATCAAGCACCACGAATGGCTGACCGTTTCCGGCGGAAAGACTGTGATCGACGGTGGTCATTATGCCACTGAAGTAGGGGTTACTGAGGGATTGCACACCTGGCTTTCGGAGGCGTTTTCCGACCTGAAAATTGTTGTGGAAGAACGGCGCGACCCTTATCAAACTATTATGGAATAGAGGATCAACACTATGGCACTGGACGGTGCGTTCCTGCATTGTTTGCGGGACGAACTTTGGGAAATCATCGGCGATGCACGTGTCGACAAAATACACCAGCCTTCTAAGGAAGAACTGGTGTTTTTGTTGCGTGGTCGTTCGGGTTCGTATAAATTATATTTCTCCGCCCGTGTCAATTCGCCGCGGGTGCATTTGACGGCGGTATCGCTGGAAAATCCTGCTGCACCTCCCATGTTTTGCATGTTGTTGCGTAAACGGTTGACAGGGGCGCGACTCGCTGCTATCCGTCAGCCGGGACTGGAGCGGGTGCTGTTTTTCGATTTTGATACCTACAATGAATTGGGCGATCCCGTGCGTCTGACGCTGGTGGCAGAGATCATGGGTCGCTACAGTAATTTGATTTTGGTGGATGAAACAGGACGGATTGCCGACGCTATTAAGCGGGTGGATCTGACTATGTCACCCGTGCGTCCCCTGCTACCCGGAATTGAGTATACCTTGCCTCCCGCGGAAGCCACGCGACTGGATATTTCGCTGCATACAGCACAGCACATCGCCGAAGCGGTGAGCAGTCGCGGCATTCCCGTGGATAAAGCGCTTCTGGGGTGTACGCAGGGGATATCACCCCTGGTATGTCGTGAGGTGGCGTATCGGGTATCACAAGGCATTGATATGGAGCAGGTGATCTCCTCCATACAAGTGATGCTTGTTCCTCAGGGGAAACGGGTACCGTACATTGTGTATCGCACGGACGGCACACCGCTGGATTTCAGTTTTTTGCCAATTACGCAGTATGGGTTGGATGCTACGGGACGAGAAGTGGATAATTTTTCCCGATTGCTGGATGAGTTCTATGCCCAAAAAGATGCGGCGGAACGGATGCGTCAGCGCTCTCATGATGTACTACGGGTGTTGAGCAATGCCGTTGACCGTTTGTCCCGCAAATTGCAGCGCCAAAAGCAAGAGTTGGCGGTTTCGAAAAAAAGGAATGAAAAGCGGCTGTATGCCGACCTGATCAATGCCAACTTGCACATGATCCCGCATGGGGCAGCAAGCGTGGAACTGATCAATTATTATGATGAAAATTGCGCCATTGTGCAGGTACCGTTGGATCCGGCATTGTCTGCCGTGCGCAATGCACAAAAATATTATAAGGATTACCGAAAGGCCAAAACTGCCGAAGAAGTGCTGACACAGCAGATCACCACGGGGGAAGAAGAACTACTCTATTTGGACACGGTGTTTGATGCGCTGTCGCGGGCAACCACCTGCCGTGAATTAGATGAATTGCGGGAGGAATTGGCCCAAACAGGGTATCTGCGTCGGCAAAACAGTCGTCGCAAGGCGCCGCCTCCCACAAAACCATTGGAGTTTTTGTCGGACGATGGGTTCACCATCTTGGTGGGACGCAACAATGTGCAAAATGATCTCCTGACAACCCGCACTGCCAAAGGGAGCGACTGGTGGTTTCATGTCAAGAATATTCCCGGTTCTCATACGGTGGTTTTGTGTGACGGTGTCATGCCGCCTGAAACCACACTGATGCAGGCGGCAATTTTGGCTGCCACCCATTCCAAGGCAGTGGATTCCGCACAGGTGCCGGTGGATTACACACAAATTCGATATGTTAAGAAGCCTGCCGGTGCGAAGCCCGGTATGGTGATCTATGAAACAAACCGCACCGTGTATGTCACGCCTGATAAGGTGTTGGCAGCACGACTGCGACAGGAATGAACAATACGAAAAAGACCCGTGTGCTGTGCACACGGGTCTTTTTGATTATTTCCCGCAGTTTTTATCAAAGCTGGGATTGCAGGCATAGAAGTTGCGGCTGTCAAGACGGTCGGTAGCCAGGCGCAGGCCTTCACCAAACCGTTGATAGTGTACGATTTCGCGTTGAC
>JAFVQV010000122.1 GCA_017504645.1 Clostridia bacterium
GATCCACCACGCGGCAGGGGAGAGCATCCTCTAAATTGCGCTGTTGAGTAGCGGTAAGCTCGCAGTCGAAAATTACCAGGTCCGCTTCCTGTGCCGCGGCGGTCTGAGCCAAGTCCTCCAAGCGGCCGCTGCCGATGCAGGTGGCCTTGTCCGGCGATTCGCGTTTTTGTGTTAAATATCCGATCACTTCTGCACCGGCGGTATGAGCCAGCTCGGTGAGCTCGTTTAGGGAGGATTCGCAATCGTATTCGCCGGTATCGATACCCACGAGGATTGCTTGCTCCAACTCCTGCGGTTCGGCGAGGATGGGTTCGGGCTGCTTTGCCATAGTGATCTCCTTTTTCACTCGTTTTTATTAGTATATACCACCCGTCGCGGCAAAGTCTACGGGTAATTTGAAAAATTTTTAAGAAAAATCGGGAAATTCCGAAAGTTTTTGTTTCCATCTGTCGGAATGTGTGGTACAATCAACTTACAAGTAATCATTGTTTAGGGGGATGTACAAGGATGGTAGAAGGATTGACCAGCGAAACCGTGTTTTCCATGTCGAATCAGGTGGCACCGCTGAGCATTATCGCACAGCCCGGCACGGAGGAATTGGCGGCCAAGATCGATTATTATTTGACCGATTGGGCGTCCAAGAGCGGCAGGGGTCAAGATACGTTTTTGGTGCCGGCGGAGTGCCCGCGTTTTTCGTCGGGCGACGGTAAGGGCTTGATCAAATCGAGCATCCGCGGCGATGACCTGTTTATTTTGGTGGATGTGGGCAATTACAACTGCAAATATAAAATTTTCGGGCAGGAAAACTGCATGTCGCCCGATGACCATTTTCAAGATCTGAAGCGTATCATTCAGGCAGCAGGCGGTAAAGCGCACCGCATCAATGTCATCATGCCCATCCTGTTTGGTGGTCGTCAGCATCGCCGCAATTACCGTGAATCACTGGACTGCGCCGTGGCACTGCAGGAATTGGAGCGCATGGGTGTTTCCAATGTGCTGACCTTTGACGCGCACGACGCTCGCGTGCAGAATGCCGTTCCGCTGATGGGCTTTGATAATGTCATCCCCGCTTATCAGGTGCTGAAATCCATGTTCCGCCGCTATCCTGAAGTGGCTGCCAACCGTCACAACCTCATGATTGTTAGTCCCGACGAGGGTGCGATGCACCGTAATATGTATTACGCATCTACCTTGGGTGTGGACCTGGGTATGTTCTATAAGCGCCGTGACTATGCCCATGTTGTTAACGGCCGTAATCCCATCGTAGCACACGAATATCTGGGTAATTCCGTTGAGGGCAAGGATATCTTTATTGCGGATGATATCATTTCCTCCGGTGAATCCATGCTGGATATCGCATATGAACTGAAGAAGCGTAAGGCGGGCCGCATTTTTGCTTACGCCACCTATGCGATCTTCACTAACGGCTTAGACAAGTTTGACCAAGCCTATGCGGATGGTATTATCGACGGCGTGCTGGGCACTAACCTGACCTACCGTTCCGAAGAATTGAAGAAGCGTGAATGGTTCTGCGAGGTAGACGTTTCCAAGTATATTGCCTACTTTATCGCTGCTTTGAACCATGATGTATCCGTCAGTGCGCTGATCGACTCTCACGAAAAGATCAAGCGCTTGCTGGCTGATCACTGATAACCGCTGTGCGGCACCGAAGGGTGTCGCACAGTTTTTTTATTTCGGGCGCATAACCGGCTTGCCTGACGGCATATGGTGGTAGCAGATAGGGGTGAAAGTATGAAACATATCTTTTCTGTTTTACTGTGTGCGGCGTTGCTGTTGCTTTCCATGCCGACGTCCGCTGCCGTCATTATCATCGATACCGAATCGGGTGAAACTGCCGCAGAGTTGATGGCGCTGAAAGCACCGTCCGCTCTGTCCGAGGAGGTGACCGTCCCCACGATCACTACCGGTTCTGCCTTGGAAGTGGGTGGGAAATCGGCGGTGCTGATGGATCTGTCATCGGGGACGGTGCTGTATGAGAAAAATGCTCATGAAAAGCTGCCCATCGCCTCGGTGACAAAGATCATGACACTGTTGTTGGTGATGGAGGCCATCGACGGGGAGATCATCAGCTTTGATGATCCGGTCACCTGTTCACCGGTAGCGGCATCCATGGGCGGCTCGCAGATCTGGCTGGAGCCGGGGGAGATCATGACGGTGCATGAGCTGGTCAAAGCGGCGGCGGTAGTGTCCGCCAACGATGCCTGTGCTGCCTTGGCAGAGCATGTTGCGGGGTCGGTGGAAGAGTTCGTGCAGCGTATGAACACCCGTGCTGCGGAGTTGGGTATGAACGATACGCATTTTTTGGACTGCAGCGGACTCAATGACGAGGCCTATTCCTGTGCCTATGATGTGGCGGTTATGTCGCGGGAACTGATGAAGCATTCCGCCATTAAGCAGTACACCACCATCTGGATGGATACCCTCCGTGACGGCAAGTCACAACTGGTGAACACCAACAAGCTGATCCGTTTTTACGAGGGGGCTACGGGACTGAAAACGGGCACTACCTCTGCAGCGGGGCACAATCTGGCAGCCACTGCCGAGCGAAACGGTTTTGGCTTGGCTGCGGTGATACTGGGATGCTCCACCACCGACGAGCGGTTTGGCGGTGCCCGCAAGCTGTTGGATTACGGGTTTGCCAATTACAGCCTCTATACACCGCAGATCGCTGAAACGGAGCTGCAGCCCGTTCCTGTGTTACATGGTGTACAGGAGCAAGTAAACACCGTATTGGATGAGCCGCAGCCTATCCTGGTGAAAAAAGGACAGGAAAAACAGATCGAGCGAAGGATTGAGTTTGCAGAAGATGTGGAGGCACCCGTGGAGCAGGGGCAAGTAGTAGGACAGGTGGTGTTCACACTGGAGGGAGAGGAACTTGCCTGTTATCCCATTCGCACTGCCGAGGCAGTAGGCCGTATGAATTTCGGCACATCTTTGCTGCACCTGCTGGTGGCATTGTGTAACTGAAAAGTGGTCCTGCGCAGTAAACGCAGGACCACTTTTTGCATAAAAGGAAAAAAGTTTACCGATTTTTGCAAAAAAATTCAAAATAATTTCCTCGGTTACGGTTGCAATCGTCATCAATATATTGTAGAATAGAAGCAAGAAAACCGCAATTGATGGAGGAACCGATTTCTATGGCAATTACATTAGATGCACAATATCTCAACGGCTTTGTGCGGGAGCATGAGCTGCTGGCTATGCAGGGGCAGGTTACCGCGGCGCACGAAACGCTGCACAACGGTACCGGCCTTGGCAACGATTTCCTTGGCTGGCTGAATCTGCCCACCGATTACGATAAAGAAGAATTTGCTCGTATTCAGGCGGCGGCTGCCCGCATTCAGCAGGACACCGATGTGTTTGTCGTCATCGGTATCGGCGGCTCGTATCTGGGCGCCCGCGCTGCTATTGAATTCTTGAAATCCCCTCTTTACAACAATAAAAAGAAGAACACACCCGACATCTACTTTGCCGGCAACAGCATCAGCTCCACGGCGCTTGCGGAGCTGTTGGAGCTGTGTGAGGGTCGTCGCGTATCCATCAATGTGATCTCCAAATCCGGTACCACTACCGAGCCCGCTATCGCGTTCCGCGTATTCCGGGAGTATCTGGAAAATACCGTGGGTGCCGAGGAGGCAAAACGCCGCATTTATGTTACTACCGATAAGGAAAAGGGTACGCTCAAGGGCCTGTCTGACCGCGAAGGGTATGAGACCTTTGTGGTGCCGGACGATGTGGGCGGTCGTTTCTCTGTACTGACCGCTGTGGGGCTGTTGCCCATCGCGGTAGCGGGATGTGACATCGCCGCGCTGATGGCGGGTGCTGCTAAGGCGCAGGCCGAGCTCAGCAATCCCGATGTTACCAAAAACGATTGCTACCGTTACGCGGCGTTGCGGAACATTCTGCACCGCAAGGGACGTGCGGTGGAACTGATGGTAAGCTATGAGCCCTGCTACGCCATGATGTCCGAATGGTGGAAGCAACTGTACGGTGAGAGCGAGGGCAAGGACGGCAAGGGCTTGTTCCCGGCGTCTGTGATCTTCTCCACTGACCTGCATTCCCTGGGCCAGTTCGTGCAGGACGGCTCCAACATTCTCATGGAGACTGTGGTGATGATCGACAACGCGCAGCGTGAGATGGTCATCAAAGAGGATCCCGAAAATGTGGACGGCCTGAATTTCTTGACCGGAAAGACCATGGCGGAGATCAACTACAGTGCCTTTGAAGGTACGGTGTTGGCACATACTGACGGTGAAACGCCGAACATGGTGCTTCACGTGCCGTCCGTGTGTGAAGAGGAACTGGGTTATCTGATCTATTTCTTCGAGAAGGCGTGTGCCATTTCCGGTTATATGCTGGGCGTCAACCCCTTTAACCAACCCGGTGTGGAGGCATACAAGAAGAATATGTTTGCTCTGCTGGGTAAGCCCGGCTATGAGGATCAGAGGGCGGAAC
>JAFVQV010000123.1 GCA_017504645.1 Clostridia bacterium
GATCGGGAACCCCGTCGCCGTCGACATCGGCTTTTTCCTGCTCAAGCTCGTTGAGATAACGGTTTAACAATTTGGCATGCCGCCCTGTTTCACGGCGGACACCCATGGCGTCGTAGACGGTAATAAACGCCACCACCAGTGTCAGCGCAAAGATCGGCGACGACACCCCGTAAAAGCGTGCCGTGGAAATGGTCAGCGCACAGACCATGGCGGAATGAGCACTGGGCATTCCTCCTGCTCCCCACAGCCGTTCCACGCGAAACTCCTTGGAGATACAGGATTGAATCACGGTTTTGATAACTTGCGCCAGCAGCCATGCCAACAACGCTGCGATCAACACCTTGTTTTGCAGTAATTTTTCAATAGCCGACATACCACACCTCGTTATCAGGAAACTCTTTCCAGCAGAGCATTCGCCAATGCGTGAAGATCTGAGGCGTCATCACCAAAAACCGTCAGCGCCTGTTTGGCATTTTCCGTATAGTCCTTGGCAAGTTGGGAAGCACCCTCTAGCCCCAGCAAAGACACATAGGTATTTTTTTGGTTTTCGGCATCGCTGCCCACCGGTTTGCCAAGCTGTGCCTCGGTGGAGGTGACATCCAGAATATCGTCGATAACCTGGAACGCCAAACCAAGAAAATAACCGAAACGGTCGGCGGCTTTTACCTTCTCGTCATGGCCGCTGCCTACGATACAGCCCATTTGACAAGCAGCACGAATAAGAGCCGCCGTCTTCCCTTCCTGTAACGCCTTTAAGGTGGCAGCATCAATTTTCTCTCCCTCGCTTTGCAGGTCGATGACCTGGCCGCCGATCATGCCGTTGATGCCTGCACGATCCGCCAATATAAACGCCGCCTGCGCCACCGCAACAGGCGGCACCGCTTGTGCGTTGCAAGGATTCAGCATCACTTCAAAGGCCCGATTTAGCAAGGCATCTCCTGCCAGCAAGGCCATTGTTTCTCCATATGCCGCATGCACCGAGGGTTTACCCCGCCGCAAAGGACTGTTATCCATACAGGGCAGGTCGTCATGCACCAGTGAATAGGAATGAATCATTTCGATGGCCGCCGCAAAAGGCAGTGCGCGGGCAGTGTCTCCGCAACACAAACGGCAAAATTCCATAAGCAGCACAGGGCGCAGGCGTTTTCCTCCGCCTTCACAGGCGTAGGACATGGCCTCGATCACCGTGTCCTGCAAGGTGCCTTTGGATGGTAAAAAAGTGGGCAAGGCCTGCTCGATCTGCTGCAAATGCGCGATAAGACGTTGCGAATACAAGTTTGACATATTACGCCTCCGTCTGTGCCGCGTCGTCCGCCGTCAGCTGCAGGATCTTTTGTTCCGCCTCTTTAAGCGTACCGGAGCAAAAGGTCGCCAGCTTGGTACCCTCATCAAACAGCTTCATGGACTCGTCCAAGGAGCATTTCCCGTTTTCCAGCAGAGTAACGATCTCTTCCAATCGCTGCATAGCAGTTTCAAATGTCAGCTCAGAACTCATAAAGCTTCTCCGTCCTTTATTATGGTGTCTTCCACACGACAGGCGACCTGTCCATCATGGAATTGCAGCAACAACGCATCGCCGGTATGCACATCTCCTGCCGCCGTAACAACGGCATCCTCACAGGAAGCAATGGCATAACCTCGGGCGATCACCCGCAGCGGGCTCATGGCATCCAGTTTCCCCGCCAGTGCCGCCAAACGGTTGCCCAAGCGAGAAACCGTGGCACCGGCCGATGCGGAAAAGGAACGGGTGAGATAATCCAACTGCATGGTGCGCTCCTCTACATAATACAGCGGCTGCGACAGGCACCGCCGATTACACAGTAACTCCAACTGTTGTTGTTTGCGATCTACAAAGGCGGTCAATGCCGCAGACAGCGAGTCCGACAAACGACCAATGCGATGAAGTAACTCCACCCGATCCGGCACCGCCAATTCAGCGGCTGCAGACGGCGTGGGAGCACGCATATCCGCCACAAAATCACAAATGGTGAAATCGGTTTCATGCCCCACTGCGGAGATCACCGGGATAGGCATGGCGGCAATCGTACGCGCCAATGTTTCATCGTTAAACGCCCAAAGTTCTTCCAGCGAACCGCCGCCGCGACCGATGATAATCACATCCGGTGTCAGCTGGTCATGTTTTTTGCTCATATCGGCAAACCGACGCAGCGCTCGACACAGGTCTGTCGGAGCGTTTTCCCCCTGTACCAGCACAGGAATTAAAATCACCCGTGCACACGGATAGCGCCGTCCCAACACATTCAAAATATCACGTACCGCTGCGCCGGTGGGTGAAGTGATCACACCTATCCGTTGCGGATACCGTGGAAGCGGCTGCTTTCGCGATTCGTCAAACAAACCCTCTTCTTGTAAACGGCGTTTCATTTGCTCGAAGGCGATTTGCAAGGCACCGGCGCCGTCCGGCTGCATCTCGTCGATGTACAGCTGATACGCGCCATCTTTTTCATAAAGAGATACACGGGCACGTACGATAACTTTCATGCCATTTTCAGGCTTAAAGCGCAAATGCATCGCCTGTGAACGGAACATCACCGCCTTGACGGCGGCTCCCTCGTCCTTGAGGGTCATGTACAGATGTCCCGATTGGTAGTGATTGGTAAAATTACTGATCTCGCCGCTGAGGAGTAGGTCACGCAGGTTGCCGTCCCCGTCCAGCAA
The DNA here is from genome assembly GCA_017504645.1 of Clostridia bacterium. Classification (GTDB taxonomy): domain Bacteria; phylum Bacillota; class Clostridia; order Oscillospirales; family Acutalibacteraceae; genus RGIG3009. Next base: position 2,680 of record JAFVQV010000123.1, read on the forward strand.
AGAACGGACATACCGATTTAGTTGGCTGACGGTAATCACGCCCATTACGGCTCCCCCGTTTCTTTTATAGCGGTCAAAATGGCAATACCCGCCGCATTATCCGAAGAAAAGGCGGGCGGTGCAAAGCGGGCGCCGAACCGATTGGTCAATGCTTTCCGAATAAGGGTGTTGGACATGACACCGCCGGCGTATACCACCGGAAGATCGCCGTAATCCTGTAGTAAACGTTCGGTCATGGCTTCCAGCGCCGCCTGTATGCTTTGCAGACAAAACAAGGCAATCTCCTCGGGCGGCGTGCTTTTACGAAGCAGATCGCGGCATTGATTTTCAACGCCCGAAAGGTGACAGGACTTTCCCGACAGTGAGGGACGCACACGGGGCGTACCCGAAGCAGACTGTGCCAGCTTGTCCAAGGCGGGACCGGCAGGAAAGCCCAGGCCCAGCATACCACCTACCCGATCCACCAGTTGCCCTGCTTTGAGATCCAATGAGGAGGCAACCACCTCACAGGAAATAACCGTTTCCTTATCCGGCGTTACCAACAACGCATCGGTCGTACCGCCGGAAACATGAAATGCGAGGAACGGGGCATTACGCAGTTCCAGCGAATGGGAACCGTAAAGCGCCGCCATCACATGCCCCTGCTGATGGGTAAAGCGTCGGAGAGGTTTTCCTGTAAAGGCCGACACCTGTCGCGCGGCGCCGACTCCCACTAAGAAGCAAGGCATGTACGAGCCTTCTGTCTGCTGCGGACGATCGGAAACACCGACGGCGGTGAGTTCGGTCAACGGACCGATCTCCTGCGTTAACTGCTCGACAAGCTCCGGCAACTGCCGCGTATGGTGGAACACCGCGTCGCTTTGCCGCAAGCCAAGCTCCCCTTCTTTAACCGGAAGCAGGCGTTTATATTGCCAAAGCGCCCCCGTCTCAGTCTCAAAGACCGCGACGGAGGTCGTGTAATTGCTGGTATCCAGCCCCAAATATTTATGCATCGCCGTTGCTGTCACGGCGGGAAATTCCACCCAACACACCGTTGACAAAAGAGGCATCCGACTCGCCGCCGTATACCTTTGCCAGTTCTACCGCTTCGTTGATGGACACGCTGACAGGAATCTCCTCTTGCCACAGCATTTCGTACACGGCCAAGCGCATGATGGACAGCGCTACGCGGGACAACCGCGATTTGTTCCACTTATGAGAGCATTCGGAGATCAGAGCATCGATCTCCTCCAAATGCTCGACCGCACCTTCCGCCAAAGTCAGCGCAAACGCGTCGCCGGATATTTCGCGGGATTCTTGTGCGTTGCGAAGAATATCCGCCACCGTTTCTTCCGTAAAACTCTTTTCAAACAAGAGAATAAACGCCAACTCTCTGGACTCCCGACGGGTCATGCCATTCATCATGCCTTTCTGTTTTCAAATTCCGCGTGAACCCGCAGGTTCACAAACAACGGCAGGCCCTCTGCACGCAGAGAGCCTTACTGTTAATCCTCAGCTGTTTTCGCAGCCGGTTCTTTTTCGTCCAGTACGATACCGACCACATGAACATTGATCTTGGTGACGGGCTTGCCGGTCATGGACTGCACAGCCGTCTTAACCTGACGCTGTACCGCGCCTGCCACATCGGGAATACGCATACCCGCTTTCAGGTTCACATACACATCCACGATGGTCTCGTTCTCATTGTTGATGACACCCACGGCCTTAGAGCCGTTAGCAGTCACCAAATTGCGAATGTCGGGCAGACGGGATGCCAGGCCCGCGACTCCGGGCACTTCCAGTGCAGCAGTACCGGCAATAGTCGCGATCACTTCCTCGGAAATGATGCAGCGGCCTTCCGGCGTAGTATATCGTTTATCATCCATGGTGATGACCTCCCTTTACATATTTATACATCCCTATTATACCACAATCTGCGGCGGGAGCAACAGTTTTTTATCATTTTACCGCCGTAATATTGATATTTTGTGCCGAAACATCCGA
>JAFVQV010000124.1 GCA_017504645.1 Clostridia bacterium
CCAACCGACAATCTCCTCCATCGACGGGCGCACCTCGTCACCGATACTGTTTATCTGAGCTTCACCACTGCTGCGAAAAGAACGGTCAAAAGCAAGCGAATCCGCCTCAAAGTAAGGCACTTCGCCGTCCAACTGCACCCCTCTCGCGGCACTGCTTCCCGAGGACCCCATAACGGTATATTTCACCCGAATGGTATACCAACCCGTAGTCTGCAAATTAAAGCCCCACGTGATGTCCCCGGCCGCTTCGTCCGATAGAAGCACTTCCTGTTCCAATCCGTTCACGCCCGTTTGGTAGGTCAACGGCGCATCGCCAGTCGCCTCATGCAGCGGAAGAGATATCGCATCGCTTCCCTGCACATAGCTCTCGCCAGCCAACACTGCCGACATATACGGCGCGCTATTGCTCGTCACCGGCGCTGTTACCGCGTTGCTTTCGGGCACCTGTTCTTCTGCCATTGTCGCAACAGGACACGCTGCGATAAGCAACGTAGCGGCCGTCACCGATGCTATCCACTTTAACAGCTTTGGTTTGCCGTGATATCTGCTCATACGATTTCCTCTGTTAAATATCCGATAGCCGAATGCGCGTGACCTCCATAACCTCTTTGCCCTTAGAATAGGCGATATACATATACTCGCCATGGATACGCACCTCGGGGTAAGCATACTGGAATTCTTTTGCCTGTCCGGGACGGCGAATGGTATACGGCTCATCCCTCACAATATAACTCTTGGTAAACCGGTACCCATCCTCTGAAATCTGCAACGCGAGCGGGAAACGGGCATTATTCCAATGCGGATCGCCCAGGAAGAAGTACCGACCATCCGGCAACCGTCCCATATACGGCATGGTGTTGTCCGCTACCAAACGAGTCGGGTGAACATCCGTCCAACTCTCGCCGTTATCGTAGCTCTCAGTAAGCCACAAATAGCCGGAATTACTACGGAAAAACATGTGCACGATGTAATCATCCGTCTGGTACCAGGATGCCTCTGTCAGCATCCAGGCGCCGCGGCGGCGCGCATCGGCACACTGCTCCTCCGACGGGCCGATTTTACGAAAATTAAAGCCGTTTTTGTCGTCTGTAATGGCAAGCTGATAGCCAGCTCCTGCAAACAAACGGCCGGTCAGCGACACACGCGGTGCCTCGTTGGTCCATTGCTGATTATCTACCACCGTGGGACCTTCCCAGTGAACACCGTCTGCGGTTTCATAGCGCAATAGACGCAGACCGATAACCGCACCGCCCAGATCCTCGTTGTAGTGGTCATAGTAAAAACTTCCGTCCTCACGGAAACACTTGTCGTAATACTCTTTTTCGGCGCAATAGAGGTATAATTTCTCCTCTGTTGCAAACAAATGCGAGCACAGTAAACCCGTGTCGCCATAGGTAGCGCGGCGGGTGGCTCCCACCACCTGCGGCGTATCCCAATGATAGAAATCCTCCGAGGAAACTACCCGCACACATTGTCCGGCGGAATCCTCGTTGCATTCGTGGCTGGAATACGCCACAAACATTTTATCCTTAAAGAAAGCGAGTGCCGCATGGTGACAGAAACTGGCATTCTCCTCATAAGGTGCTATCAACACCTTTTCCGAGGGGATTTTCCCCATATTCTGCGCTCCCTTATTGGTGATACGACGAGCGGATTCCTCAATCGGCAGCGAAGGCAGTACCGGGAACAAGGGTTTCTCTCCCATCGGCACACTCTCCGAGCACCAGAACAAAGGCGTTGGCGCATCGTACACCACACCGCTCTCAAAGAAACTCTCTGCTGCTGCCCGACAAGGAAACGCGCCTGCCCACTTTAGCCATACGTGATCCCCCGCCTGCAGATTAGCGTCCTTGCGCAACAACACCAAGCCGATATCCGTCCAATTCCCCTCAAAATTCGGGTTAGCAAACGCCGTACCGTCTACCACCACCAACTGCCAATCGGTTGTCGGTTGGTAGCCGACGGTCAAGCGAGGAAATGTGCTCCAGTAATTTTGGTACACCTCACTGTACGGCATCGTTTCCTCGGCATAACGGTCGGTACGCCACCATGACACACCGAACTGCATATCCGGTCGGGAAAGCTTCACACAAAAAGCGAACACGGGATGTGTGTCCACCGACACACCGGGAGCGCAGTGCCAGTACACTCTGGCGGCAAGCTTCGCCGCCGCATCCTGCACTTCCACGCGCAGCGCCTGCTGCTGCTCGCGATCCTCAACGCCCATTGTACCCGCTGGCAGTTCCTTTATCACCAATGATTGCTCTTTCATACCGTTACACCTTTCTTACTTGATATCGGACAGTTTTACACGGGTAAGGGTCATTTTCTCCTTATACTGAGAATGAATGACATACATATACTCCCCGTTTATCAGTACCTCCGGATACGCAAAAGCGCCGGTCTTGGTCCAGTTGTAATCTTTTGACGTATATTGTTCATCGCGCAGCGTGTAGGCAGTGTTGAAATTGTAGCCATCTTTCGACACATACAGCGAAATCGGATAGCGATCAGATCCCATCGTGGGACTGCCCACAAAGTAGAACCGACCATCCGGCAGACGGCCGAAATTCGCCATGGTAGTGTCTGATGTAAAGTTAGTGGGATATGCCTCGGTCCACGTTTTGCCATTGTCGTAGCTTTCACTCATCCACACGTAACCATCATGACTGCGCAACATTTGGTGAATGATATAATCGTCCGTCTGATACCACGAAGCCTCCGTCAGCAGCGATAAACTACCACGGTTAAGAGAGGCTCTATACTGCGTGGAAGTCATACCGATCATTTCCCAGTAAAAACCGGTCGGCTTGGTATCACCGCTGTAAATCAACTGGCTGCCTGCACCCGCCAACCATTGACCGGTCAATGTCTGACGCGGGCTTTCATTGGCTGCCACACCGATGTTTTCGGGCTCACTCCAGTTCACACCGTCGGTGGTGTACACAACACGGTTGTAACCGTCCAGATATTTGGCATTCTGGTACAGCACCTTATCGGTCAGGAAGTTGCCCTGACTGTCAAAATGCTGCGGGCCATAGCTTTTATCCATGTAGAACAACAGTAACTTATCCCCCGCCACATACAGGAAGCCGGGAATAACAAAGGATTTATGTCCGTCCGACATAGTACGGGCAGGCGCCGCCACTACCGGCGTACTCCAGTTATTCAAATTGTCCAGCGGTGCCGAGGTAACCACACCGTCCTGACCGGGGGCATCCTCATATTTATAACCACGTGAGAAAGAGGCATACAGCCGCCCCTTAAACACCGCTAAGCCCGGATGATGCTTATACCCATATCCGGATTCGTATCCGCTGACCTGATAATAGTCCGATGCAATTTTCGTTGCCTTTGACGACAAGCGATTGTTGATTCTCGCCGCCGATTGCGCGGCCGTTAACGCGGGTGTTACAGGGAATACACTCATATCCACCTTGGTAGTCAACGCTTCCGTTGC
>JAFVQV010000125.1 GCA_017504645.1 Clostridia bacterium
CGCGGTGAAACTCGATTGTGCGAGGTAGAACCTATTGTGGTGCGCAGCACTCGTTCACCGGTAAATATCATCAAAAACGACGAAGGATGGCTGTACGATTTCGGTGTCAACACAGCCGGCATCTTCCGCCTTAACATCGACGGCGACGAAGGTCAGCAGGTTGACCTGCTGTTCGGTGAAGTGCGGGAGGGAGACCGTCTGGTACTGGACAACATCCACTGCGGTCCCGACGACCGTTTTCAGGAGGATCGTTATATCTGCAACGGCAAAGGTCCTGCCACCTATTCACCCCATTTCACCTACCACGGCTATCAGTATGCACAGGTCAACGGGTTGCGTGACGATCAGGCAGTTCCGGAACTACTCACCTGCATTGAGATGAGCTGTGATATCCCTACCATTGGTGAGTTTTCCTGTAGTGATACCGTTATCAATCGCGTACAGGAAGCCACCCTGCGCTCCGATATCTGCAATTTTTATCACTTCCCCACCGATTGCCCACAACGGGAAAAGAACGGATGGACCGCCGATGCCTCCCTCTCTGCCGAACAGGTACTTCTGAACCTAAAGCCAGAAAATTGCTATCGCATTTGGCTGCACAACATATACAAAGCCATGCACGATGACGGCCAGTTGCCCGGAATCGTCCCCACTGACAGATGGGGATATCATTGGGGAAACGGGCCTGCTTGGGACAATGTACTGGTCCTGCTTCCCTACTATACCTATCGCTATCGTGGTGACCGTCGTATATTAGAGGAGGCTGCCACCCCTATTCTGCGCTATCTGCAATATTTATACACCCGTCTGGACGAAAACGAGTTGATGTGCATCGGCTTGGGCGACTGGAACCATGCGGGACGCCGTTGCGATCAATACGAGGCGCCCCTCATCGTCACTGATTCTATCCTGACCGTGGAGATCGCCGAAAAAGCCGCCTTTATCTATCGCGTGCTGGGCATGTCCGCACAGGAGCAGTTTGCTGCCACCTTGGCAACCACCGTACGAAACGCCTTTCGTCGACATCTGATCGATTTTGAAACAGGGATTGTACACGGAAACTGCCAGACCTGCCAAGCCATGGCACTGCATTACGGTATGTTTGAAGCGGAGGAAAAACCGCTTGCTTTTAACTACCTACTGAAGCTGGTGGAACGAGCCGACAACCACCTGGATGCCGGTGTATTAGGCGGACGCGTACTCTTCCGCGTTTTGGCCGATTTCGGTATGACGGAACTGGCATATCACATGATCGTTCGCCCTGATTTCCCCTCCTACGGCAACTGGATCGCACGAGGCGCCACTACCCTTTGGGAGACCTTCTATCCGGAAGGCGGTACCCCCAGTTCCCTGAACCACTGCTTCTGGGGCGATATTTCCGCGTGGTTCTATATTTATCTTGGCGGAATCCGTTTGAACCCTGATGGCGACGACATTCATCGTTTGGATATTGCGCCTGTGTTTATTGAGAGCCTGACGTATGCTAAAGCCTCCCACCGGTCTGTGGACGGCGATATTGCCGTTTGTTGGGAGCGCACCGAAGATGGCGTTCGCTTGGAGGTGACCGCTCCGAATGCGGCACACGGTTCGATCTTGTTGCCGACCGAATACTGCTTTGAAAACGGAGCGCGACAGGTTCCTCTTAGCTGCGGCGTTTACCATTGTCATAAGGAGAGTTGTGTATGAGACTGCGCCCGCCCTCTGTTCCGTTGATTGCGGTTGATCCTTTCTTTTCTGTGTGGTCTGCCACCGAAACGCTGACCGGTAAAACTACGGTGCACTGGACTGACAAACCCAACACCTTGCAAGGTACCATCTGTATCGACGGTGAGGAGTTTCGCTTTTTGGGCGACGGCGCAGCCCAGGCCTTAGCACAAGTCAAATGGGATGTCTCCGCTCTCGTAACCGACTATGTGTTCACCCACGAGAAGATCACACTAGAAGTTTCCTTTTTCACGCCGGTGTTTATGGATAATCTGTATTACTTGTCCCGTCCCGTATCTTACTTGCGTCTCAAATATGAATCAGTGGATGGGCATGCACACGACGTGTCGGTAAAGATCGCCGCCTCTGAAGAATTGTGTATCAATCTAAAAGGTGAAACACCGGTTTGCACCGAAGCGCTTACGCTCCCCAATGGCGAAAATAGCATACGCATTGGCAGCATAAAGCAAGATGTTCTATGGCGTAGTGGCGACAGTATGCGTATCGATTGGGGTTATTTTTACTTAGCAGGAAACACTGATTGCTTCGCGGAATCCTATCAAGCGGAAAACATGACGTTCATTTCTCTATCCTGCACACTGTCCGCCGACCGAGATACCTACCTTACATTCGCGTACGATGATATTCACAGCTTGTGCTATTTCGGCAAACCGGTAGATGCCTATTGGAAAACCAAAGACATCACCATTGAAGAGGCTATCACCGAGGCGTTAAATGAAAGCGGTGCAATACTGAAAAAATGCCGTGAATTTTCGCAGGAGCTCTACCAAAAAGCTGCCACCGCAGGCGGTGAACAGTATGCAGAGATCCTCTCGTTGGCATATCGGCAAGTGGTGGCGGCACACAAACTGGCAGTGGACACCGAGGGAAGCCTGCTATACATTTCGAAGGAATGTACCAGCAACGGCTGCTCCGCCACCGTGGATGTGACCTACCCTGCCTCGCCTATGCTCTTATACTACAATCCCGATCTTTTGAAAGCCGCTCTGCGCCCCATTTTCAAATACGCCTTATCAGCTGACTGGCCCTTCGATTTTGCCCCTCACGATATAGGCACCTACCCTCTATTAAATGGACCTGCTTATGGTATTCGGGATGGTAAGCATATCATTGAGGGTCAAATGCCGGTGGAAGAAAGCGGCAATGTGCTGATTATGCTTGCCAACATTGCTTTAATGGATGGCAACGCCGAGTTTGCCGCACCATATATGCCCTTGCTAAAAAAGTGGGTCGCTTATCTGACAAAGTACGGCGAGGATCCCGGCAATCAGTTGTGTACCGATGATTTTACGGGATTGCTGGAACACAACTGCAATCTGTCTGTAAAAGCGATCATGGGTATTGCGGGATACAGCAAGCTATTGGAACTTTTAGGGCAAAACGAAGAAGCTTACCGCTATCTTCAGGCGGCAAAGTGTATGGCTAACAGCTGGTCGCATCGTGCCGCCAACGGTGACGGCAGCTATCGATTAGCGTTTGATCAGCCCAACACTTTTAGCCTGAAATATAATATTGTTTGGGATAAGCTGTGGAAAACGGAGCTTTTTGGAGAGGAAGTGCTGTTATCGGAATTCCGCAGTTACCAAAAACGCATGAATACCTACGGCGTACCGCTGGACAGCCGCGGCACTCATTCCAAAACCGACTGGCTCATGTGGGCGGCAACGCTGGCGCCTACCAAAGAAGAATTCGCGGAATTCGCTCATTGCCTTTGGAAGGCGTTCAGCACTACCGGGCATCGACTACCGATGATGGACTGGTACGATACGGTTTCTGCTCTTAACAAGGGATGTTTTCATCGTCCTGTGCAAGGCGGTCTGTTTATCAAGCTACTGGAAACAAAATTGTAAGGCAAATACGCAGGCGGCAGAGACATTTCCCTGCCGCCTGCGCGCGTTATTCTTATTTCATTTGTTTTCGGTAGTAGACGTAGGAATATACAATCGGCACAATTGCCAAAATGAAAAAAATAATCAGCAAGACCC
>JAFVQV010000126.1 GCA_017504645.1 Clostridia bacterium
AGTCGATGACCTTGCTTTCTTCAAAACCGCAGTAGGGACATTTCATAAACGCCACTCCTTCGACATACTGAGAATAGTATACCATAGTAAAGCAGCAAAGTGCAAGCCTTTTTTCAAACTCGCCGCGTGTATTCCTCGCCCAAAAAATCCTCCAGCAGATACCACAGTTGTGTTTCGTCTGCCTCTTCCCCTATCACCCGCTGCAAAAAGCGCTCTGCCCGCGGGCGGTGGGGGTCCACATCGGGCAACACCACCACGCTGCCGTCTTCGGCACACAGCCGCACTCCGTAGGTGTGGCAGTCGCCCTCCGTTATCGATTGCCTTATCAGCTCTCCCTCGATGATGGTCGGCATAGCCTCGCCCCTTCTTGTGAATATCTTTCACAAGAAGTATACCATATCTAGCGCAAAAGTCAACGATTTTACACCATATTTTGGTATTTTTTTAAAAATTCTGCGGCTTGTATCAGGTCCTCGGCACTGTCAAAGCCGTCGCGGTACAGCTCCAGTATCAGGGCGCCGTCATACTGCCGTTGCCGCAGCAAAGAAAATAGGCGCCCATAGTCAAATGCACCCGTCCCCGGTGGCAGGCAATCCCGCGCCGCGGTGTGATCGCTGACATGAACGTGGACGATGCGATCACCCATGGCGTCTGCCACCTCCTCGATGGGCAGGGAGCACCGCACCGTCTGCTTGATATCCAGCACGAATGCCGCCTTGTCTCCCAGTTGTTGACGCAAGGCACGCAAATACGTGAGTTCCTCCGAGCGATAGCGCACCACGTTTTCCTGTGCGACTCGCACACCGAAGGTGGCACCCAGGTCGTACAGACGCTCGTACCGCTCCAGTGAGCGTTCCACGGGCAGTTTTCCGCCCACTTTATCGCCGTGCAGCACCAGGTAGCGGGCGCCCAGCCGCGCTGCCGCCTCGAAATAGTGTTTATAGTCCTCCAGCATATCCGTAAACCGCCGCTCGTACAATGAGAACAGAAAATACGGTTCCATAAACGACGAGTACGGGTGCAACGCACACACCACAGCGCCCGCACCGTCCGCGCGGCGGCGCAGCTCGTCGACAAATGCCGGCTCCCGTTCGCTGGGGGCGTTAAGAAAGATCTCTACCGTGGAAAAGCCCGCCGCCAGTACCGTATCCAGCGCGGTTTCAACCGGTGCGGGATAAAAGTTGGATGTAGATGCCCCGATCTCCATAGACTCGCTCCTTATCGATGGTTATTTTAACAGTACCATGTGGGTGATTTTTTGTCAACTTTCCGATGATTTCCGTATTGAAACCTTGCCAAAAATGGTGTATACTATATTCTGAGTAAGATTGGGGTGACAGCGGTGGAGGAGTTCGTGTGTTCTTTGTGTCCTCGCCGCTGCGGTGCGCGGCGCACCGCTTCCCGTGGCAACGGCTGTTGCGGCATGCCCGCCCTGCCCATGGTGGCGCGGGCCGCCCTGCATCACGGAGAGGAGCCCTGTATCAGCGGTGAGGACCCCGCCCGCGGATCGGGCACGGTGTTTTTTGCCGGCTGTACACTGCAATGCGCCTTTTGCCAAAACCACGCCATCAGCCGCGGCCCTGCGGGAAAAACAGTAACACCCGCCGAACTGGCAAACCTTTTCCGTCGTTTGGTACAGCAGGGGGCGTGGAACATCAACCTGGTCAATCCCACCCACTATGTTCCTGCCATTCGTGAGGCGCTGACGCTTTACCGCCCGCCTATCCCCGTGGTATACAACAGCGGCGGCTACGAACGGGTAGAGACCCTGCGTTCACTGCAAGGGTTAGTGGATGTGTATCTGCCCGATTTGAAATACATGGATGCGTCACTATCTGCGGCGCTGTCGGGGGCGGCGGATTACGCCGAGCACGCCACCGCCGCCATTGAAGAAATGGTCCGCCAAACGGGCCCCGTACGGCTGAACAGCGACGGTATCGCCACAGCGGGCACCATCGTGCGGCATCTGGTGTTACCGGGTCATACCGCCGATTCGCTACGGGTGATCGACTGGTTGGCCGCTCATTTACCCCGCGGCGTGTATGTCAGTCTCATGTTTCAGTACACCCCCATGGGGCCTATCGAGGGATATCCCGAGCTGTCCCGTCGACTGACGCGGCGGGAATGCGATAAAGTCAGTGAGTACCTGCTCAGCGCGGGGCTCACCGACGGCTATATACAAGGACGGGAAAGCGCAGGCGAGGAGATGATTCCCGCCTTTGACCTAACCGGTGTTTGAAAGGAGGCGCTGTTATGTCGGAATTTTTAAAACGCACCTGGGCGGAGATCGACCTGGATGCCATTGAGAAAAATTACCGCGCCATCCGCGGTTCTCTCGCCGACGGCAGTCGCCTGATGGCGGTGGTAAAGGCAGATGCGTACGGTCACGGTGCCGCTTGTGTGGCGCGTACACTGCAGGCCGCAGGTGCCGACTGGTTCGGCGTGTCCAATCTGCAGGAGGCCATCCAGTTGCGGGAAGAGGGCATTACCCGTCCCATTCTCATTTTGTCCTACACCCCGCCCGAGGAGGCGGCACGACTGTCCCGCTACAACATCACGCAGACAGTCATCAGCCGCGAATATGCCCATCGCCTGAACGACGAGGCGGCCGCCGCAGGGGTCACGCTGCCCGTACATATCAAGTTAGATACCGGCATGTCGCGGGTAGGGTTCTTCTACCACCACGAGCAGGCAGATGCCGCCGTGTTGGAGGAACTGACGCAAGTCTGCCGCCTGCCCCATTTGACCGCTGAGGGCATCTTTACCCATTTTGCCTCCGCTGACGAGGAGGACGACGGCGGGTTTACGCAGCATCAATTCGACCTGTTCTGCCATGCCGTAGAACGGCTGGCGCAGGCAGGCATCACCTTCAAGCTGAAGCACTGCTGCAACAGTGCCGCCACCCTGCGGTTCCCGCAGATGCATCTGGATATGGTGCGTCCCGGCATTATCCTGTACGGACTTGCCCCCGCGCCCTGGATGCGCACGCTGCTGCCCTTGCTCCCCGCCATGTCGCTGAAAACGGTGGCATCCTTAGTCAAGGAGATCCCTACCGACACCTGTGTCAGCTACGGACGCACCTTTATCACAAAGCGGGTCACCACCGTCGCCACCGTGCCCATCGGGTATGCGGACGGCTATCCCCGCAGCCTGTCGGGAACGGCACGCATGCTGGTAAACGGGCAATTCGTCCCCTTGGTAGGGCGGGTATGCATGGACCAGTGTCTCTTGGATGTGACCGATGTTCCCGCCGTGTGCGAGGGCATGACGGTGACCGTATTCGGCGGCGACGGCAACGAGCAGCTGCCGGTAGAGGAACTGGCAACGCTGTCGGGTTCCATCAATTACGAGGTCGTTTGCCTGATCGGCAAGCGCGTTCCCCGTATTTTTTA
>JAFVQV010000127.1 GCA_017504645.1 Clostridia bacterium
ATGATCCCGTTGATAGGCTTCCGTTCCACCTGCGTATATTACAGCCGTAAAGAGCGGATCGCCGGTGAAAGCCATTATCCGCTGAGAAAAATGATCGGGCTGGCGCTGGACGGGATCACCAGCCTTTCGGTGAAGCCGCTGCAGCTGATATCCTCTCTCGGGATTATCATTTCCATCATCAGCTTCATCGGGGTGATCTGGGCGGTGATCGCCAATCTGTTGGGCCACACCGTGGCAGGCTGGGCCAGTACGGTGTGCATCGTTTGCTTTATGGGCGGCGTTCAGCTGATCTGCCTGGGTGTGATCGGCGGCTATATCGGCAAGATCTATATGGAGGTCAAGCAGCGCCCGCGGTATATCATCAGCGAAAGAACCGAATCGGACGACGGGGAATAATACTTATGAGACAAAAAACGCAGAGTGCGGTTGCACTCTGCGTTTTTTACGGACGATATCCTTCCTCCGCTCCGTTCTTTTGATACTCCCGCGGCGAAATGCCGAACTGCTTGCGGAACGCCTTGCTGAAGGCGTACACCGACGCATAGTTGAGGGCCTCCGATATCTCGGTGACGGTCAGCTTGTTTTCCTGCAGCAGATGACGGGCGGCATCCAGCCGCTTGCGGTGATAATAGTGAGACAGGGTCTGGGAGGTGGTCTTTTTAAAGAGCGCCGATAGGTAGCCGTAGCTGTAATCGTTGACAGCGGACAGCTCCTCCAGGCTTTTGAGGGAATACAAATGGGTGTCGATATAATTCATCAGCCGATAGCACAGGATCTCGGCGTGGGTCACGTTGTCGGAGGCGGGGGGCGGCACGGTCTCCTGAAATCCCCGCACCACGTAGATCACGATCTGGCGAAACAGGGCAGAGAGAAGCTCGTCGGAAAAAGGCCCCCGGGCGTTCAGCTCGGCGATGGCGTTGCCGATCAGCGGGCGAATACGTTCGTCGCGAAACACGCGGGCGGTGGGGGCGTGGTAATCCCGTGCGATGCGCACAAAGGCGTCCCGAAACAGCCCCTCCTTCAGCGAAAAGGCAAAGAAATCGTATTTCAGCAGCTGCTCGGGATGGGTCTCGATCTGGTGGATGTCCCGCGGCTGGGAGAGGTAAATATCCCCCTGCTGCACTTGAACGGCAACGCCGTTGGTGGTAATGACCCCTCTGCCCTCGGTCACCACGGTGAGCTCGAACAGATCGGTGTGGGTGTGGGGCTCGATGGCGGTGGTGCTTTTGCTGTAAAGCCGGCCGATCTGAGCCACGTACAGGTCCTCAAACTCCAACGGCTCGGTGAATATTTTGTTCAGGTGAAAATGGTTGTTCATACGCTCATCTCCAACCGTAATTGTAAGAAAATAAAAGGCACCTGTCAACGAAAATATGGACTTTTGACATCTGAAAAAGGGGCAACCCCCTGCAAATATTAAAAAATGACAAGTTTTTAGACCAAAAAAGACATTTATATCCGCGAGAGATGATTGTATAATTTAGATAGTGTGAAAGAACAAGCGGAGGTAAGAATATGGAAGCCCAAAGAGTTATTGCCGTAATAGGTTGCGGCCGCATTGCGAAGAACGCGCATTTTCCCGCGCTCACGCAGCTGAAAAATGTACGCATCAAGTACGCTTGCGACATTCTGATCGAAAAGGCCCAAAGCATGAAGGAGACCTATCCGTCCATTGAATCCGTCATTACGGATTACCATGTGGCGCTGAACGATCCGGAGGTGGACGCCGTATTCGTGTTGACGCCCAACTTCGCTCATTACACGGTCACCATGGACGCGCTGCGTGCCGGCAAGCATGTGTTCTGTGAGAAGCCCATCACCGTCAACTATGCCCTGTCCTGCGAAATGGCAGAGGAAGCCAACCGTCAGGGCAAGATGCTGAACATCGGCGTGTGTAACCGCTATCACCGTTCCGTGGAGATGCTGGAGCAGCTCAATCGGGAAGGCAAGTTCGGCAATTTGTACCATGTATATTGCTCGTTCCGTTCCTTCCGTTCCATTCCGGGCTTGGGCGGCGCGTTTACCACGAAATCCCAATCGGGCGGCGGCGTGCTGATCGACTGGGGCGTGCACTTCCTGGACCTGATCCTGTACATTCTGGGCGGTGCCGCGCTGAAGAGCGTCACCTGCGACGCGTACAGCGAGATGGCGAAGGACATGAAGGCATACAAATACGAAGGCATGTGGGCAGAGGATACCGCCGATATCGAGAACGGCACCAACGATGTGGATGACTTTATCACGGGCCACGTGCGCACCGATAAGGCGAGCATCTCCTTCAACGGCGCCTGGGCGCAGAACATCAAGCAGGAAGAGATGTTCATCGACTTCCTGGGTGATAAGTGCGGCGCCAGACTGACCTACGGCGGCAAGTTCGAATTGTACGACGGCTCCACGCTGGAAACCATCGCACAGGAATACGACATTCCGGATATGTACCTGTGTGAGGACCGTGCGTTCTTGGAATCCACCGTCACGGGCGAAAAGACCCGCAGCCACATCGACAACATTCTGGAAAGCGCCAAGCTGCTGGATACGCTGTATCAGTCGGCCGAGCAAAAGAAAGAGATCGTGCTGTAAAAATCGGCAAAAAGTGTTGCAAAACTCCGATTTAGGAGTATAATAGGACGCGACACAGGAGATGATAGGCGATGAAAACATTACGAGTAGGCGTGATCGGCTGCGGCAATATTTCGGTGATGCACTTGGACTCCATTGCGGCGTTCGAGGAAGCACAGCTGGTAGCCGTCTGCGATATCAAGCCGGACAGAGCCGAAAAAACGGCAAAAAAATATAACACCAAGGCGTATACCGATTATAAGCAGATGCTGGCAGAGGCACAGCTGGACGCAGTGCATATTTGTCTGCCCCACTACCTGCATGTGCCGGTTGCCTGCGATGCCTTTGAAGCGGGCGTGCACGTGCTCAGCGAAAAGCCCATGAGCATCCGCTACGAGGACGCAGTGCGGGCGGTAGAACTGGCAGAGAAAAAGGGCATGCACTACGGCGTAATTTTCCAGTGCCGTTACAACACTCCCTCTCAGCTGGTGAAGCAGCGCATCACCGACGGCAGTCTCGGCGCGGTGAAATGCGGCAGGACCACCCTCACCTGGTATCGCCCCGACAACTACTACGATAAGTCGGACTGGAAAGGCACCTGGGACAAAGAGGGCGGCGGCGTGATCATCGATCAGGCGATCCACTCTCTTGACCTTGCCAACTGGATGATCGGCAGCGAGCCGGTGGAGGTTCAGTCCTCTCTGCACAACCGCAACCACGAGATCATGGTGGTGGAGGATTCCGCGGAGGGTCTCATCAAATATAAAAACGGCGCCCTGCTGTCCTTCTTTGCCATGAATAACTTCTTGGTGGATGAACCCATTGAGATCCGCCTGATCTGCGAGCACGGCAAGGCCATCTTCTCGTACGATAAGGCGACCATCGAATACCACGACGGCAGGATCGAAACGGTGGATAACCAGACTCCCGATGTGCTGAAGAACTCGGGCGGTAAGGATTACTGGGGCTTCCAGCACGCCGCGCAGGTCAAGCAGTTTTATAACGCCGTGCGCGGTATCGAACCGCTGGATATCTCCGGCAAGGAGGCACTGAAGATCCAGAAGATCATCTGTGACATCTACCAAAACAACGATTCTCCGTTCCAAGCAAAATAACGCACATAAAAAACAGCGGCTTAAACCGTACGGTTTAAGCCGCCGTTTTTTTATGTACTGCTCGGTCAAGGGGTGAGATCGGCGGATTGCCCCATCACGAATTTGTACTGAGAGGGAGTATATCCCGTCACCTTCTTGAAAATGCGGGTAAAATAACTGGTGTTGGAGAATCCGCAGGAAATGGCGATTTCCGTAATGGAATCCTTGCCCTGCCCGATGAGGGACACTGCCTGCTCCACCTTTTTGCAGTTCACATATTCGATGAGGGTCATCTTAAAATTCTTTTTAAAGAAGCGGCAGAAATACTTGGGTGCCATGTTAAAGCGGGCGGAGATCTCCTCCAGCGTGATCTTTTCACCGATGTGGTTACTGATATACAGGGCGATGCGCTTGACCAGGGCAATACGCATCTCATCCTGGAGCTCGATCTGCTCGGTGGAATACTGGCCGTTGGCGATCATCAGGCTGATAAATTCCAACAGCGCCGCCTTGGTGGCGAGCATATAGCCGGGCTGCTTTTCCACGTTGTAGGAGAACACACGGTTAAAGACCGCCCGCATCAGGTAGGTGGATTCGGGCTTGTTGAAAAAGCGGATACTGCCGTCCAGCAATGGCTGAATAAACTGCTTTTGAGACAGATCGTCGTCGGCAAAGGATAGCATATTCAGGTCAAAGACGAACACATAAAACTCCACGTCGGGGGTAGTGCGGGAGATGCCGTGTATCTCGTTGCGGTTGACCACAAAGATATCGTTTTCCTGTCCGCGGTACTCCACACCGTTGATGTGCAGCTGCAGCATACCGCTCATAATATAGATCCATTCCAGCTCATCGTGCCAGTGGTTGCTGGCGAGGGGGTTTCCGCAGTTGATGCGGAAGGGGTAACCGGGCTCGCTGTGCGGCACCCGTTCGCGAAAAACCTCATTATGTTCCATGGGATCACGCTCCTGTTATCAGTATATCGCCAAAATGTCCCTCTGTCAACGGGTATAAGGTGAAAATCGTATCATTTTTGGTGAATATAGTGGTAGAAGAGGTGAAAATAGTTGTGTTAAGATAGAATTGTCTAATGAAATCATGGGAAAGCAGAGGGAACACAATGAAGGATTGGTTAAAGAACGCAATATTTTATCAAATATACCCCCAAAGCTTCAACGATACGAACGGAGACGGTATCGGCGACTTCAACGGTATCCTCGAAAAACTGGATTATATAAAGGACATGGGATTCACCGCCATTTGGATGAACCCCTGCTTTGCGTCGCCCTTTACCGACGCAGGCTACGATGTGGAGGACTACTATAAGGCGGCGCCGCGCTACGGCACCAATCAGGATCTCAAGCGCCTGTTCAATGAGGTCCACGTCCGCGGCATGCACATTCTACTGGACCTGGTAGCGGGGCACACGGCGTACACCTGCCCGTGGTTCCAGGAATCCATGAAGCCGGAGAAAAACAAATACAGCAGTCGCTATGTGTGGACAGACAGCGCGTGGGAATCGCTGGACGGCATCGGCGGGATCCGCGGCGTCATCCGCGGCATTTCCCAGCGGGACGGCTGTTGCGCCGCTAACTTCTATTCCACCCAACCGGCGCTTAACTACGGCTTTGCCGAGATCACCGCGCCGTGGCAGCACAGTGTGGACTCCGAGGAAGCCTGTTCCACCCGCCGCGAACTTATCAACATCATTCGCTTTTGGCTGGGTCTGGGCTGTGACGGCTTCCGCGTGGACATGGCGGACTCGCTGGTGAAGAACGACGAGGGCCAGGTGCAGACCATCAAGCTGTGGCAAAAGATCTTTGAAAAGGTGAATGCGGAATTCCCCGACGCTGCCTTCGTTTCCGAATGGGGCGAGCCGGACAGAGCCCTGCTTGCCGGCTTCGATATGGACTTTGTGCTGCATTTCGGCTCCTCCCATTACCTGGACCTGTTCCGCGAGAAGAAGCCCTATTTCTCCGCCGAGGGAAAAGGGACTATCGGCGAATTTTTCAAGGTGTACCTCAAGAATTTGAAGCTCACCGAGGGAAAAGGCCTCATCTGCATCCCCTCCGGTAACCACGACATGACCCGCATCGCTCACCATCTGGATAACGATCAGCTCAAGCTGGCGTATGCGTTCCTCATGTCCATGCCGGGTGTGCCCTTTATCTACTACGGCGATGAGATCGGCATGAAATACCTGGAGGGTCTCACCTCGGTGGAGGGCGGCTACGAGCGCACCGGCTCCCGCTCTCCCATGCAGTGGGATAACGGTGTGAACTGCGGCTTCTCCACCGCGTCACCGCAGGAGCTGTACATTCCGGTGGATCCCTTTGCAGACCGTCCCACGGTGGCGGCACAGCAACAGGACGATAGCTCCGTGCTCAACGAGCTGAAACGGCTCATGGCACTGCGCAAGGTCACGCCCCCCCTGCAGGGTACTTCCGACATCGAAACGGTGTGCACCGAGGGCTATCCGCTGGTATATAAGCGCACCGACGGGCAGCAGACGATCCTGGTCGCCATCAACCCCTCCGCGCGGGAAGCCACCTGTCGCTTTAAGGGCAAGCTGGGTGAGGTGCTGTATCAGTACCACGGCGCGGCAACGGCGGGGAAGGATACCTTGGCGGTTCCGCCCTGCTCCGCATCCTACATCGTGCTCAAGGATTGATCTGACGAACAGGAGGGACGGTACATGATCCTCTACGACGAAACCAACCGCATCCTCAAGCTGGATACCGCAAACAGCAGCTACGTCATCGGTATTTATAACGAGGGCTATCTGTTAAACCTCTATTACGGCTCGCATATTCCCGACGGGGACCTGTGGCAGCTTGCCACGCTGACAGAGCAGAACTCCTTCAACCCCGCCGACCCGCACATCCCGGGCGAGGCCTTTTCCGCCGATGTGGCGCCCATGGAATACAGCGGCAACGGTGCCGCTGACCTGCGTGGCGCGGCGGTAGCGATCCGCAACGCCCACGGCAACACCGTCACCGATCTGCGGTATACGGGTCACAAAATTTATGCAGGCAAGCCGTCTCTGGCGCCCCTGCCGCACACCTACCTGAATACAGAGGACGAAGCGGACACACTGGAGCTGTATGTGCAGGATGAGGTGACCGGCGCGCAGGGGGTGCTGTACTACACCGTGTTCCGTCAATTGGATGTGATCACCCGCAGCGTCAAGCTGACCAACGGCGGAGATCAGCCGCTGGATATTGAGCGGGCGTTCAGCCTGTGTCTGTCCCTGCCCACCATGGACTTTGACCTGGTAACGCTGTACGGCAGGCACAATAAGGAGCGCACACGGGAGCAGCGTCGGCTGGCACACGGCACACAGGGCGTCGCCAGCAAGCGGGGCTCGTCGAGCCATCACCAAAACCCCTTTGCGGCGTTGGTGCGGCACGGTGCCGACGAAACGCAGGGCGAGGTATACGGTTTCAATCTGATATACAGCGGCAATTTCGAGTTTTCCGCCGAATGTGACTACGCGGGAACCACCCGTGTGCTCATGGGCATCAACCCCGCGGATTTCGGCTGGCATTTGGAGCCGTCCGAGAGCTTTCAGACTCCCGAGGCGGTGATGGTGTTTACCCACAAAGGCGTGGGCGAGATGAGCCGTATTTTCCACCGCCTGTATAACCGCCACCTGATACGGGGCGAATATAAACACAAAAAGCGCCCCCTGCTCATCAACAGCTGGGAGGCGGCGTACTTCGATTTCAACACGGATAAGCTGGTCGCCTTTGCCGAGGTCGCCAAGGATATGGGCATCGAGATGCTGGTCATGGACGACGGCTGGTTCGGCAAGCGCAACGACGACACTAATTCTCTGGGCGACTGGTATGTGAACGAGGAAAAACTCCCCGGCGGCCTGGGCGTGCTCATCGATCGCGTCAACGCACTGGGCATGAAATTCGGCATCTGGTACGAGCCGGAAATGCTCTCTCCCGACTCCGACCTGTTCCGCGCTCATCCCGACTGGCTGGTGCACGTGGCGGGACGAGAACCCTCCATCGCCCGCCACCAGTATGTGCTGGATGTGTCGCGGGAGGACGTGCGGGAGAATATCTGGCAGCAGATGTATGCGGTGCTGTCTAAGCATAAGATCGATTATGTGAAATGGGACTTCAACCGTAACCTGTCCGAGGCGGGCTAGGCACTGCTACCGCACAAACGGCAATCGGAATTTTACCACCGATTCTTGCTGGGCACATACGAATTGATGGACC
>JAFVQV010000128.1 GCA_017504645.1 Clostridia bacterium
GCACGGGCTGCCGCCAACGCGGCGCTTTCCCGATCGGCCTGTACTTCCTCTACGGTGCAGTGGAGCAGCCGTGCCATTTCGGCGGGATGAGGAGTAAGAACTAAAGGTGCGGAATCTGTTTTCCGTATAGGTATATGCCGCGCCGCCGCATTTATGCCATCCGCATCCAGCACCAAGGGCTTGTTCGCGCTGTACAGCAGCCATTCTACCGTTTCACGGGCTGCGGTGCTTTGGCCCAAGCCGCAGCCCGCCAACACCGCCCTGCATTTGTGCAGCCACGGTGCGGCGGCATCCACTGCTCGTCCGTCCTCGCAAGGGGCAAACACCGCCTCCGGCACCGCCCCCGCCACGATGGGATATATGGACTGCGGCAAAACACACGCTGTCAGTCCCACGCCGCTGCGCAGTGCTGCTTTGGCAGACAGGATCGCCGCTCCTGCCATGCCGTAGCTGCCGCACACCGTCAGCAGCGTGCCGTAAGTGCCTTTATGGCTGTCTGCCTCGCGGGGTGTAAAGCACCGCCGTACCCGTTCCCAATATTGCATGTGACCCTCTCCTTTAAAACGAGCCGGATCAACGGGGTTGATCCGGCTCCTGATCTTTTAGGTCTTATCCCAATCCAGCTGTACCAGACGGGGCAAGGCTTTATACAGCGCCTCGCGCACCCGCTCCTCCGGCTGGAACACCACCAGGGTGTGACCGCGTTTTTTGCTGTGGTAGGTGAAGAAATACAACTCCTCCTCATGCGGGGAGGGTGCCGCCATCACAAACCGATCGATCTTGCGGTTGGCCCATTTGGCGGCATCGTACCGACCGGCGCTTTCGATCTTCCCGCCGCCGACGGACACGATGCGCTTCCGCTTGCGGCGCGCGGTGATCTGATCAATGTCGATATCGCCGTTGGTGACACTGTATTCAAACTCGATATTCTGCTGAGTAATGAGCCACCACGCACCGTAGCCCAAACCGATCAGCAGAACCGGCACCAGTATATACAAATACAGAGAAAACATCACCACGACCGCCGCCAGCAACAGTGCCAGCAGCAGCGTGCCAACAATGATGGCGATCTGCTTGCCGTCCTTCTTCTTCGCGACGATCTGCTCTACAAAAATATCCATGTCCCACACTCCTTGAGCACCAGTATATCACAGCTTTTACCACAAAAGCAATAGCGGTATTTAAACAGTTTTTGAACTTTCCTGTGCGAAATAGCGGAGAATCGCTTCTGCGGCGGGACGAGTCATCCCCGCCACCGTCATCAACTGCTCCTCCGTGGCTGCTCTCACCGCCGTCACCGAGCCGAAATGCCGCAGCAGAGCGGCGGCGCGTTTTTCACCCACACCGGGGATCTCGGTCAACGAGGTACCCACCTTGCGGCGCTTTTGCCGATGATAGCCGATGGCGTAGCGGTGTACCTCCTCTTGTATGGTGGACACCAGCGTAAACGCCCCGCGACGAGAGGCAATGGCGATCTCGCCGCCGTCTGCCGCAATGGCACGGGTACGGTGATGGCTGTCCTTTACCATACCGAACACGGGAATGGCATATCCCCGCTGCGCCAGCAGGGGTCTTACCGCCGCTACCTGAGCCTGTCCGCCGTCCAGCAAGATAAGATCCGGCAGTTCGCCAAAGCCCGTGCCGCTGTCCCGCTGCTGCTCGTATTCGTTCAGCCGCCGCGACAGTACCTCCCGCAGGCAGGCGGGGTCGTCCCCCGCCGTGGCTTCCTTGATCTGAAAACGGCGGTAATCTGCCCGATGGGGTTTCCCATTCTTAAACACCACCATGCCTGCCACCGTATCGGTGCCGGCAGTATGGGAAATATCGTAACTTTCCACCCGCACAGGCGGCGCTGAAAGTCCCAACAATTGTGCCAACTCTGTCATGGCTGCCACATCGCGGCCACCCGTCTGCAGCCGCTGTGCCACCCGTTCGGCGGCGTTTTCACGGCACATGTTCAGCAACTGTGCCTGTTCGCCCTTTTGCGGAAATACGAATTTTACGGTATATTTTTTGCCCTGCGCCGCCGCCGTTTCGGTCAGCCAACGCTCCAACAAGGCGTTATCTTCGGTCTGTCCGTCCAGCACGATGCGGGGCGGAATATCCTCCCGCAGGCTGTAATAGCGGCGCAAAAACTCGCCGCGGGACTCCTCCTCGCCCTGAGACAGATCCACGAAAAAATGCTCGCGGTCTGCCAGTGCTCCGCCCACAAAGCGGAACACCTCAAAGCAAGCCACCTCCTGCACCCGTGCCAGCGCGATCACATCCTGTCGCGGCACGCGGGATTGCACCACCTTTTGCTTTTCATTCAAGCGGGCGATAGCGCGAATACGGTCGCGCAGCCGCGCAGCCGTTTCAAAATCCAATGCTTCGGCAGCATCGTTCATCCGCTGTGTCAGCAGGGTTGTCAATTTGGTGCCGCCCTCGGTCAAGTAGGTGATGGCCTGCTCCACCCGTTCGGCGTAGTCTTTTTCGTCCACCCTGCCGGTGCAGGGGGCACAGCATTGCCCAATATAATGATTAAGGCAAGGGCGTTCCTGTGCTCGCCCCCGCCGCAACGGTTTACGGCAAACGGACAGCAAAAACAGCTTGTTGACCTCGTCCACCGCCTGCTTGACCACAAAAGAGCTCATAAACGGACCAATGTACCGTGCCCCATCCTCGGCTTTTTGCTTCGCTTCGGTGATACGGGAGTAGGGCGGCGGTGACACCCGAATGTAACTGTAGCCCTTATCGTCCTTGAGCAGGATGTTATATTTGGGGCGGTATTGCTTGATCAGCGAGCATTCCAGCACCAGTGCCTCAAACTCACTGCCCGCCACGATATAATCGAACCGATCTACCCGCGCCACCATCTGCCGTACCTTTTCGGAATGGTTGGTGTCCGACCCGAAATATTGGCTGACGCGGTTTTTCAGCGCTTTCGCTTTGCCGATGTAGATAATATCCCCTGTGGCATCCTTCATGATATATACGCCGGGCTGCAGGGGCAGTGCCATCGCCTGCCGGCGTAGCTCGGTTATTTTGGATTGCTCCGACATGGCGATCCCTCCCGTGCTATACGATACAGAAAAAGCGCAGCCGCAAACCGCGACTGCGCCACTGTGCAAACCTTATTCCGTGAAGCCGGACTCCACCAACGCGACCAAGCCTTCGACCGCAGCCTCTTCGTCGGCTCCGTCAGCAATGATGCGGATATTGGTACCGCCCACGATACCCAGCGACAACACGCCGAGCAGGCTCTTAGCGTTCACGCGGCGCTCTTCTCTCTCCACCCAGATGGAGGATTTGAACTCGTTTGCTTTCTGAATGAAAAAAGTAGCCGGACGCGCATGCAGGCCAACCTGGTTTTGCACCAACACATCTTTTACATACATACGAAAACTAACTCCCTTTCATCGCAGTGAACGCGAATTTTTAGACATTTCCTTAGTTCATATTATACCAAAACCCCGCGGGTCGTCAATCAAAAATCGCGTCAAACCCGCCGCAAACCGCGAATTTTGGCTGCCTGCCCTATTTTGCAAAAATTAAGCCCAGCCCAATTGTGCAATTTTACCACGCGGGTTGACAACTTTTGGATATATCTACGAACCGTTCGACAGCCGCCGCGGTCAATCGACGGACTTCTCCCGCCGTTCCTCCAAAAACGCCCGTTCCTTGTCGGTCAGGTCGGCATGCTCCAGCATATCGGGACGGTGACGCAGGGTGCGCAGTAAAGATTGTTCCCGCCGCCACGCCGCAATATTCGCGTGATGTCCCGAAAGTAACACTTCGGGGACCTCCCGACCCTCCCACACGGCAGGGCGGGTGTACTGAGGATATTCCAGCAGTGAGGAAAAATGGCTTTCCTCCGTAAAGCAAATTTCATCGGACAGCACCCCCGGCACCATACGGGAGACGCAATCCACCAGCACCATGGCAGGCAGCTCGCCGCCGGTGAGCACGTAATCCCCGATGGAGATCTGCTCATCCACCAGAGCATCCAGCACCCGCTCGTCCACGCCCTCATAATGGCCGCACAGCAAGCAGATCTCCGGCAGTTGTGCCAGCTCCTGTGCGCGCTTTTGAGTGAGCACCGCACCCTGCGGCGACAAATAGATCAGGTGGGGACGGTGACCCAGCTCGTCACATACCGCACGGTAACAATCGGCAATGGGCTGAGCATTCATCACCATGCCCATGCCGCCGCCGTAGGGATAATCGTCTACCTGCTTTTGTTTATTTTCGGTGTAATCGCGGATCTGGTGACAGTGAATGTCCAAGATCCCCCGTTCCCGCGCTCGCCCGATGATGCTCTCGCTGAGCATGGCTTCACAGGCGATGGGAAACAGCGTCAGCAAATCAAATCTCATCGTCAAACAACCCCGCCATGGCAAAAATGCGGATCTCCCCGCCATCAACGTCTACCTTACGGATCACCGACGGAATGGCGGGAATCAGCACTTCCTTGCCCTCCTCGGTCTTCATGTGATACACGTCGTTGGCACCGGTGGCGCTTACGTCGGTGCAGGTGCCGTACACCGTACCGTCATCATCGTCCACCACCGTCAACCCGATGAGATCACAAATAAAATAGCGACCCTTTTCCAGCTTGACATCCTTGCGGTGCAGATACAACACCTGTCCCCGCAAGGCGGCGGCATCCTGCACGGTATCCACACCGTCCAGCTTTACCAGCGCCATGGTTTTATGGGCGCGGCACTGCACCTTTACAGGGCGCGCGCCTTTATCAAAGTACAACGTCTTGATCTTGGCCAGCACTTGCGGCGAGTCGCACCACGGCTGCACCCGCACTTCGCCACGCACGCCGTGCGTGCCCACGATCTGCCCCGCTTCCAAATAGGTTTCCCGTGCCATTACGCTTTCTCCACCGCGGCTTTCAGTGCCGCTACACGGTCGGTCTGCTCCCAGCGCACGCCCAGATCCTCCCGACCGATGTGCCCGTAGGCAGCCAACGGACGGTAGATGGGACGGCGCAGCTGCAGCGTATCTATGATCGCCGCGGGACGGAAGTCAAACACCTCTTTGACCGCCGCCGACAGCACTTCGTCGGATACGGTACCGGTACCCTGGGTATCCACCCGCACCGACACAGGGTTGGCCACGCCGATGGCGTAGGCCAGTTGCACCTCACAACGGGTGGCAAGTCCTGCCGCCACCACGTTCTTGGCGGCATACCGCGCCATGTAACTGGCAGAACGGTCCACCTTGGTGGGGTCCTTGCCGGA
>JAFVQV010000129.1 GCA_017504645.1 Clostridia bacterium
GTCAAACCGCCAAGGAGTTAAAGATCACCGAAGGCGCACCCATTGCCGATGTTGTAAAGACCATTACCGCTGACGTGAGCGCGGAGGCGGTCAAAAACGGTGATCTGTTTGCCCAAGAGATCACCGACCGATTTGTTGCGGATTTTGAAAAGCCCGGCGATAAAATGGCGCATGTATCCACCTTTATCGTTATTGATGATACGGTGTATATGACCTACTACGCCAACACCAAGGAGCCCTCCGAAGATCCGAAAAACCAAACCGCCCGCCTGGTTTATGCGCCCGTTGACGATATGGACAACAAAACCTTTATCGATCTTCAAACAACGGGAGATATGGTCGGCGACAAGATGATCGATATGGTGTACGACACCATTCTCATGCAAAAAGACAGCGACACCATCTACATCATGTGGACTGCCCGCACCGAGGAAAATTATTACCGTTTCTACTGCCCCTTTACTCTTTCCACCAAAACCTTGGGCAAGATCGGTGTAAACCGTTTTAAGGTGGGCAATATCGTAAACGATTTTTCGGTCAGCGGCATTAAAACCGCTCTTGCTGAAAACGATATTCCCTGCAAGAAAATGTATTCCGATATCGGCATCATGCAGAAGTTGTCCTCTCGCGTGGAAAACGGGACGACCTATTACTATTCCGGTGCCTACAGCGGCGATTTCACCTGCATCATCAAAAGTGCCGATCTCATCACCTGGGAATATGTATCGCAGCCCGAATTTATCAACGACTCGAAATGGGAAAACGCCACCTATGTATTGGGTGACAAGGTCTACTATTTTGTTCGACAGCAGGATACCAACAAATGTGGGTTCCTCACCGCCTACGACCTAACCACGGGCACTTGGGACGCGCCGGTGGAGGTGGAGGATTGTCAATCTCGATCCGACTTTATTGTTTACCGCGGTGAACTGTATCTCTTCCACGCCCCCATTGACCGCGAGCATCTCGGAATCATCAAGATCGATACCGAAAATCTGGCGAACAGCCGTGTGATTTTGCAAGCGAAAATGCACACCAGCTGCTTTTATCCGTTCATCCAGTACTACCGCAACAACGAACTTGCCGTTTCCTACACGGTGGCAAGACAGCATATTCGCCTTGCCGAATTTACGCTGTCGCAGTACACAAAATAAGAAACAAAAACAGCAGGGTGCACCGTTTGGTGCGCCCTGCTGTTTACTTATTTGATCTTTTCAAAGGCCTCAAGCCATAGCCTTTTTATGATCTCGTGGCCGCACGGCGTGGGATGGACTCCGTCACCGGTCCAATGCTTTGCCGATGCCTTGTCACAAGCCTCGTCAAAGGCGGGCTGCAGCTCGATAAGCGGCAAACCGTACTTTTCGGCCATTTTCTTGGCAACAGCTGCTTTTTCCGCAACACCTTCGCGGAAACGCTCGTATCGATTCGGTATTTCTTCGGTGTTGCAGGTAGCCGGTCCCTCCACCACATAGGGAGCAATGATCATCAGTTTTGTCTCGGGACAGGCAGTTTGGATCTCCTCGATCAGCATGGTGTATATTTTTTCAAACTTCTCGGTATCCACGCCGTTATTCCAATTGATTTCGTGCCACACATCGTTGACCCCGATGTAGATACTGGCGTAATCGGGCTTCAAATTGATAAAATCGGCCTTGATTCTGGCGTACAGATCCACAATTCGATTGCCGCTGATGCCGCGATTGATAAACTCATATTCGTTGGGGTAGTCCAAGCCCAAGGACGCTTGCACAAGATTTGGATAGCCATTGCCCATGCCGTAAAAATTATCGCGCGGTCTGCCGCAGTCGGTGATAGAATCACCCTGAAATAAAATGCGTTTTGCCATAATGACACCTCATATACGGTGAATTGTTACGCCTATTATACGGTTTCCAAAATAGGTTTGTCAAGAATGTGCTGAATATATGCGCGTGACAGAATAAACGGCGTGAATCCATTCTGCTTTGGCATAAAAAGGATGTGTGGAAGATTATTTCCCACACATCCTTTTTACTGTTATTGTTTATAGTGGCTAAGAAAGATCAAACTCTTAGTCGATATAGCCGTAGTGCTTCAAGGTATCCTTCAATCTCACAACCGTCTCCTCAGGCAGATCGGAGAGAACCGGTTTGCGGCTAAAGCCGGCTTCCACGCCGCGAAGCTTCAGGCCTTCTTTGATGATCTGGAGCCACAGCACATCGCCGTTGGAGTCGGTTTCAGAGAAGAGGTGCAGATAGGGCCAGATCAGTTCCTCGTGAGCTTTCATGGCTTCCGCAGTCTTCTTCTCCTTAGCCAGCTGATAGACCTTGGCATTTTCGGCCGGGAACAGGTTACCGGTACCGCAAACCCAACCGTCAGACCAGCAGGTGAGGCACTCAACCGGGCATACGTCGTATCCGTAGAAGATGGCAAAGTTGTCATCGGTCAAACGGCGGAGGTTCTGCTGACGGTACACATCTGCCTGACGCTCTTTGATGGCGTCGATGCAGCCCTCATTATACAGCTTTGCAATGAACTTGTCGTCCAGCAAAACAGTGGAATAGTAGGGGTTGTGATACATCATAACCGGAATGCTGATGCTTTCATGGATGGTCTTATAGTGCTGATACAATTCCTTTTTATTGGGGCCCATGTACCAAGGCGTTACCACCATAA
>JAFVQV010000130.1 GCA_017504645.1 Clostridia bacterium
GCCTTAAGAGGTGCCGAAACGTTGGTGTTGATATCGGTTTTGCCACTCCAAGGTGTACCGTAAATGTACGGGACGTTATCTTTAAAACGAATAGCCGGTTTGTCGTCGTTAACATGCACGACTTGTTCACCGAAATACTGTTTCCAAAGCCCCGCATGTGTCGATTTTCCCGTTCCGCAAGGCGCGGAAAACACGATTCCTTCGCCATTAAAGGCAATGGCGGAGCCGTGCATGACCACACCGCCTTGCGTTGCCAAATAGTTGGCAAATGCTTCACCACTGTAAAGATATTCAAAATTAGTCAGCGTCAACGTCGGATGACGGCGATCCTCGAGCAAGGTATAATCCCACTTCGTATAGTCGGCTGACACACGGCATCGGTGCAACCGTTTTCCGCTTTTTTCACCAATGGTATATCGACTGATGGCACCGTCGTCTTCGCGATAAACGGCAAAGCCGTCGCGTGCCAAGACTTGCGTGCCGATCGGCTCGGGCACGACCGATACGCGCTCCATATACATTTGTAATTCCGGATGCATAACATTGCACGTATAATCGCGAAACCGCTCGTCAAAAAAAGCGGTATCGCCGCCTGTAATGTGCAGATCGACGTCGGCGATCCGAGCCATAACCATTGTGTTTCACCTACTTTTCACGCTTTAACAGATGCGACAGCGTCATCAGACTGTCACCCAGATGGACGTTTTCCACTATCACGTCGGGATACTGCATGGCAATATCGTAGTGGCTGAAATTCCAAAATGCCGTAACACCGCATTTCACCAAGCGCTTTACAAGGCGGGGAGCGGCTTCTTTCGGAATACAAAGGACCGCCAACTGCGGTTTTTGACGATCACAAAACTCTTCCAATGCCTCGGTACTTTGGATGGTAATTCCTTGAATATCCGTGCCGATCAAATGCTCGGCATCATCAAAAATACCTTCCAACTTCACACCGCGATTAGCAAAATTCATATGATTGATCAGGGCATGTCCCAAGTTACCGGCGCCCAACATAATCGCAGGCGTTAAGTCGTCCATACCCAGAATGTGGTAAAGTTCATTGTAAAGCTGATCTACGGCATAACCGTAACCCTGTTGACCGAATTCGCCGAAGCAGTTCAGATCCTGACGGATCTGCGAAGCGGTCAATCCCATGCGCTGCGCTAATTCGCGGGAAGAAATGCGCTGGACACCGTTTTCTTTCAAATCGTGTAAAAAACGGTAGTATCGCGGCAACCGCCGAATGACAGACATGGAAATGGAAGTATCTTTGGAAGCCATAGAGCATAGCCTCTTTTCTGTTATTATCCGTTCTCGCGGGTATAATCCAGCAGGCCACCTGCCAACAGCATGGCGATCTGGCGCTCGGAGAAGCCGGTGTTCAGCGGGATCTCATCGCCGGTGGTCTCATTTTTAAGAACGACCTCTTCCCCGTTTTGCAAACGGCGACGTACATCCGGCAGGGACAGGCGATCGCCCAGAGAAATCTTGTCGTAGTCGGCCTCGTTACGGAAAGTAAGCGGCAAAATGCCCGCGTTGATCAGGTTCGCCACATGGATACGGGCAAAGGATTTAACGATCACCGCTTTGATGCCCAAGTACAGCGGAGCCAACGCCGCATGTTCACGGGAACTGCCCTGGCCGTAGTTAGCGCCACCGATAATAAAGCCGGTACCCTCACGGTGGCAACGGGCGGGAAATTCGGGATCACAACGCACAAAGCAATGCTCCGAAATGGCAGGAATATTCGACCGCAACGGTAAAATTTTCGCACCGGCGGGCATAATATGATCGGTGGTGATGTTATCCTCCACCTTGAGCAACACATTGGCAGTAATGGAATCCGAGAGCGGTGCGGTCTTCGGGAAAGGCTTGATATTGGGGCCGCGTACGATCTCCACGCTGTCCATATCTTCCTCTGCAGCAGGCGCTACGATCATGTTATCGTTAACCAAGAAGGAATCGGGCATGTGGATCACAGGCGGTTCACCCATGGTGCGGGGATCGGTAAACACACCGGTCAACGCAGATACCGCGGCGGTTTCGGGGCTGACCAGATATACCTGCCCGTCCGCCGTGCCGGAACGACCTTCAAAGTTGCGGTTAAAGGTGCGCAGGGACACACCCTTAGAGTTGGGCGACTGACCCATACCGATGCAGGGACCGCAGGCACATTCCAAAATACGGGCTCCGGCGGCGATCAGATCCGCCAAGGCACCGTTTGCCGCCAGCATATTGTACACCTGCTTGGAGCCGGGGGCAATGGAAAGGCTGACATTGGGATGCACGGTTTTGCCTTTAAGGATCGCCGCCACCTTGAGCATATCCATCAGCGACGAGTTGGTGCAAGAACCGATGCAGCACTGATCCACGGGGATCGCGCCGATCTCCTCCACCGATTTTACGGCATCGGGAGAATGAGGACAAGCCGCCAGCGGTTTCAGTGCGGACAGATCGATATCAATGACTTCATCGTATACCGCGTCGGCATCCGGCTGCAGTGCTACCCAATCCGCCTCACGGCCCTGTGCTTTCATGAACGCGCGGGTCACCTCATCGGAGGGAAAAATAGAGGTGGAAGCACCCAGTTCGGCACCCATGTTGGTAATGGTCGCACGCTCCGGCACCGACAGCGTTGCCACGCCTTCGCCACCGTATTCGACGATCTTACCCACGCCGCCTTTCACGGACATACGGCGCAGCACTTCCAAAATAACATCCTTGGCTGCTACCCACGGGCTCAGCTTACCGGTCAGATTAATGCGCACCATGCGGGGCATGGTGATGTAATATGTACCGCCACCCATGGCAACTGCCACGTCCAGACCGCCGGCGCCAAACGCCAGCATACCGATGCCGCCGCCTGTGGGAGTATGGCTATCCGAGCCAATGAGAGTTTTTCCGGGAATACCAAAGCGCTCCAGATGCACTTGATGGCAAATGCCGTTGCCGGGGCGGGAAAAATACAATCCGTGCTTCTTGCACACCGTCTGAATATATCGATGGTCATCGGCGTTTTCAAAGCCCGTCTGCAGTGTGTTATGATCAATATATGCCACCGAACGCTCCGTACGAACACGCGGAACGCCGATCGCCTCAAATTCCAGATACGCCATCGTACCGGTGGCGTCCTGAGTTAAGGTTTGATCGATCTTCAGTCCGATCTCCTCGCCGACGACCATATTGCCGCTGACCAGGTGAGACCGTATGAGTTTTTGTGCCAATGTATCGCCCATGAGAACCACTCCTTGTCGTAATCTTTTCTATTATAAGGCAGCATGCTCCCTTTGTCAATCTCTTATCAATATGAAATCCACTCTTGATTATTGGGAATTTTTGAGGTATAATAGGGTGAAAATGTATGCTGGCGGAGAATGACAATGTTACAATCCGTACCGGTAAATTTATCTTCAATCACGCAGAAAGGTGTGTTGTCATATGATCCGTATTGAGAATCATCTGGGGAGCATTGAGATCTCGCAGGAATACTTTGCTTACCTGATCGGTAACGCGGTCTCATCCTGCTACGGCGTTGCCGGCATGGTGAAAAGCGGTACCCGTCAGGGGCTTCGCTCTGTGTTTTCCAAACGTTCCTTCGCCGATGAGGGTATTCGCGTGCGCAGCGAAAACGATAAGCTGATCGTCGATCTGCACATTTGCGTCATTTACGGTATGAATATTTCTGCCATTGCCAAGAGCATCGTCAACAAGGTGCGCTACACCGTGGAAGAGGCTACCGGCCTGGCGGTCAGAAAAGTAAACGTATTTGTGGACGGTATGAAGTCCGAGTAAATCATCGCGTGCGGCAATGCGACCGACGCCATCAAAGGAGTGCTACTTTTGATTCAAGGTAAAGTATTACGCGACGCAATGATTTCTGCGTCCAACTGTCTTTCACAACAAAAGCAACAAGTGGATGCCCTAAATGTGTTCCCCGTTCCCGACGGAGACACCGGCACCAACATGTCCATGACGTTCTCCGCTGCTGCCCGTGAGCTGGCACGGCTGAGTAATCCCACCGTTACCGAAACCGCCGACACCGCTTCCTCCGCGCTGCTGCGTGGTGCTCGCGGCAACTCCGGCGTTATCCTGTCCCTGCTGTTCCGCGGCTTTTCCAAAGGGCTCAAAGGCAAGACCGAGGCCAACGGCGCCGATTTTGCCGCCG
This sequence comes from Clostridia bacterium, assembly GCA_017504645.1. Classification (GTDB taxonomy): domain Bacteria; phylum Bacillota; class Clostridia; order Oscillospirales; family Acutalibacteraceae; genus RGIG3009. The sequence goes on from JAFVQV010000130.1 coordinate 4,169, forward strand.
CTCTCACACTGGGTGTCGAGGCTGCCTATAAGGCTGTTATGAAGCCCACCGAGGGAACCATTCTCACCGTCGCACGTGAGGCTGCCGAAAAGGCTACCGTTGCGGCGTTGTCCGACCCGTCGGTGGAGCACGTGTGGAAGGTGATCTGCGAGGAGGCGGAGGCCTCCCTGCAGCGTACTCCCGATCTGCTCCCCACGCTGAAAAAGGCGGGCGTGGTCGACGCAGGCGGTCAGGGCTTGTGCATCGTACTGCGCGCCATGCAGGATGTCTTTAACGGCGGTGCCGTGGTAGAGGGAATTCCGGTAGTACCGGCGGCTGAGACCAAAGCGGTCAGCGCCGCAGGCTCTTTTGAAACCGAGATCACCTTTACATACTGCACCGAGTTTATCGTTGCACGTGATAAAGGTTGCTCGAAGGATCCGTTACAATTGCGCGCGTATCTGGAATCTATCGGCGATTGCGTCGTGGTGGTGGACGACGAGGAGATCATCAAAGTCCACGTTCACACCAACGACCCCGGCAAAGCCTTGTCCAAGGGCGTGGAATACGGTCAGTTTGAAACCGTCAAGGTGGAAAATATGCGTATCCAGCACGAAAATGCCGGTTGGGTGGACACGCCGGAAGCCCAACAGCCGATCGTTCCCGCTCCCGCAGAGCCAGAAGAGCCTTTCGGCTTTGTGGCAGTTGCCGCCGGCGAGGGATTGCACGGTTTGTTCACCGATCTCGGATGCGCGCAAGTGGTGTCCGGCGGTCAGACCATGAATCCGTCTACCGATGATATCCTGCACGCCATCGAGGCTACTCCCGCCAAGGTGGTCTACGTGCTTCCCAACAACAAAAACATCATTCTTGCCGCTGAGCAGGCGGTACCGTTGGCTGACCGCACCGTACACGTGCTCCCCACCCGCACCATCCCGCAAGGTGTGGCTGCGCTGCTGAGCTTTGATCCCGACGCAGAGGTGAATGACAATCTGACCGCCATGATGAAAGCGGCTGACAATGTCACCACCGGTTCGCTGACCTTTGCCGCCCGTGACAGCGATTTTGAAAATCGTGCCATCAAAGAGGGCGATATCCTGGCCATGGAGAACGGCAAACTGAGTTTCGTGGAAGCCAATGTGGCAAAAGCCGTGGTTAAGCTGACAAAATCCATCGTCAACACCCGCCGTTTGACCGGCAAAGGCGTTTCCTTCATCACCCTCATGTACGGTGAGGGCGTGACCGAAGAGGAGGCAGAAGCCGCCAAGGCTGCCATTGCCGCTAAAGTGGGCACCGATGTGGATATTACCGTTCTCAATGGTGGACAACCGGTCTATTACTACTTTATCTCTGTGGAATAAGCCTGTTTGCCGACGATGCCCGCAGGGTATTGTCGGCTTTTTTTAAGGAGGTGAGCCTTATGCTGACAATGGAAAGTCCTATCCAGTACGTAAAAGGTGTGGGTGAAAAGCGCGCGCAATTATTTCAGCGCTTAGGCATTGCCACCGTCGGCGATCTGCTCACCCATTATCCCCGCCAATATGAGGATTGGACAATCATCACCCGCTTATCCGAGGTGGTGCCGGATACTCCCTGCTGTATCAAAGCCCGCGCATTGGCCAAGCCGACGGAGCATCTGATTCGCAAAGGATTGTCGTTGTATCGCTTTCATGCATCGGACGGGTCCGGCGTCATGCAGGTGACACTGTTTAATAACAAATATACCGCTGCCCGTATTGAGGCGGGGCAGGAATACTTGTTTTTTGGAACAGTCAGCGGCAGCTTCCGTCGACCGGAAATGTCCTCTCCCCTCATTGAACCGGCACAGACCGGCGCGCGGATCCGCCCTATCTACCCATTGACAGAGGGGCTTACCTCCCGCTATATTGAAAAAACGGTTGCTACCGCACTGCTGGCATTGGATCAGCAATTGGATGCGGACGCTCTTCCGCCGGAATTGCGTCAACAGTACGGCTTGTGCACGCGGCGATACGCACTGGAAAACATACACTTCCCCGCTGATCAGCAGGCGCTGTCCACCGCGCGCAATCGATTGGTATTTGAGGAATTGCTGACCCTGCAGTTGGGACTTCTTCGCCTGAAAGGGCGTGGCAAGGCCCAAAATGCCGCACGGTTGACAGAGGATTATACAGCCGAATTCTGCTCTCTCCTCCCCTTTACCATGACCGGTGCCCAGCAACGGGCAGCGGCCGATTGCTTGCGGGACATGCAGGGAGAAACCCCCATGAACCGTCTGCTGCAGGGCGATGTGGGCAGCGGCAAGACCGCTGTGGCTGCCTGTGTGGCCTTTTGCGCCATTCGCGGTGGCTATCAGTGCGCGATGATGGCCCCCACCGAAATATTGGCAGAGCAGCATTATCATTCCCTATCCCGCCTATTTGAACTTCACGGTGGTATCACGGTAGGACTACTGACCGGTTCCATGAAAAAAAGTGAAAAAGATAAGGTGCTGTGCGGAGTGCGTGACGGCACCATTCAGTTGGTGGTGGGTACTCACGCGCTGTTATCCGACACCGTACAATTCGCTTCACTGGGACTGGTGATCACCGATGAACAACACCGATTCGGCGTGCGACAACGCGCTATTCTCGCCGGAAAGGGACAAGATCCTCATCTGCTGGTCATGTCCGCCACCCCTATCCCCCGCACGCTGGCGCTCATGATCTACGGTGATCTGGATATTTCGATTTTAAATGAACTCCCACCCGGCCGCACACCTATCAGCACCTATGCCATCGGTACCGACAAGCGGGAACGGGCTTACGGATATATTAAAAAGCATTTGGACGAAGGACGACAGGCGTACATTGTGTGTTCCTTGGTCGAAGAGGGTGAGACCGATCTGGTGTCCGCTGAAGCTTATGCCGAAAAGCTGGCAAAAGGGCCTTTCTCACAGTATACCTTGGGATTACTCCACGGGAAAATGAAGGCCCGCGACAAAGAACAGGTCATGCGAGACTTTTCTGAAAATCGCGTATCCATTCTGGTGGCCACCACCGTAGTAGAGGTAGGTGTAGACGTTCCCAACGCCGTGCTGATGGTGATCGAAAACGCCGAGCGCTTTGGGCTGGCACAGCTGCATCAGCTGCGCGGACGCGTAGGACGTGGTCAATATGCCTCCTCCTGCATCCTGATTTCCGACGCCCAAAATCCCGAAGCACGGCATCGACTGAAAGTCATGTGCGACACCACCGACGGATTTAAGATCGCCGACGAAGATCTGAAGCAGCGGGGGCCCGGCGACTTTTTCGGCGATCGACAGCACGGGTTACCTGAATTGAAAATCGCCGATCTGCTGTGCGACACGTCCCCCTTGCGCGCAGCGCAGGAGGCCGCCCGCTCTCTGTATCAGCAAGACCCCTCGCTCTCCTCGCCCGCCCATCGTCTGCTGTCACAGTCGGTGCGGGATCTGTTTGACCGCGTGGGAGAAAACGGTTTGAATTAAAAGGAAGGGATATTATATGAAGCCCAACGCCCGTAAAGCATTGGGACCTGCGCAGATACTGACTCTTGGATTTCTGGCGGTAGTCCTGCTGGGTGCCTATTTACTATGTCTGCCCATCGCCGTGAACGACGGTGTTTCTCCGCTAAATTTTGTGGATGCTCTATTCACCTCCACCTCGGCGGTATGTGTGACCGGTCTGACGGTGGTGAATACGGGCCTTACCTTTTCTCTATTCGGCAAGATCGTTCTCATCTGCCTGATACAAGTAGGCGGCTTGGGCTTTATGACCGTCGCCGCCATCCTGTTTATGGTGATTGGTAAGCATATTACCCTGCGTAACCGTGTGGTGATACAGGAATCGTTCAGCACGGACACCTTACAAGGACTGTCCAAGTTAGTGCTCAACGCCATTATCGTCACTTTTTCCATCGAAGCGTCGGGAGCCATCCTACTGATGTTTCGCATGATCCCGACCTACGGCACGGCCACCGGCATATTTTACAGTGTGTTTTTGGCGATCTCCGCCTTCTGTAACGCCGGCTTTGATCCTTTCGGGTTCGAATGCTCCATCGTGGAATATCAGACCGACCCGCTTATCAATTTGGTCCTGATGGCGTTAGTGATACTGGGCGGTACCGGTTTCGCCGTAATTGCCGAGGTGTGCAAGCCTAAAAAGAATAGGCCCTTATCCCTACACAGTCGGGTGGTGCTTGCGATGTCCGCCGCATTGCTGGTCGTCGGAACAGCACTGATCCTGCTGACGGAGTGGAGCAATCCCGAAACGCTGGGGA
>JAFVQV010000131.1 GCA_017504645.1 Clostridia bacterium
CCGGTGAAGGCCATCACCATGCCGTATTTATCACAGGTCTCGATAACCTGATCGTCACGGATGGAGCCACCCGGCTCAGCAATGTATTTTACACCACTGCGTTTGGCACGTTCAATGTTATCCCCAAACGGGAAGAACGCGTCAGAGCCCAGCGCCACACCGTCAATGCTGTCCAGATAAGCGCGGATCTCGGCGGCGGTCAACGGTTCGGGCTGACAGGTAAAATATTTCTGCCAGTTACCGTCGGCGCACACATCTTCCTCGTTCTGATTGATGTAACCGTCGATTACATTATCGCGCTCCGGTCTACCAAGCGTATCCTTGAAAGGCAGGTTGAGCACTTTGTCGTACTGACGCAGGAACCAGGTATCGGCTTTTGAACCTGCCAAACGGGTGCAATGGATACGAGACTGCTGACCGGCGCCCACACCAATGGCCTGTCCGTCAACGGCATAGCACACCGAATTGGACTGGGTGTATTTCAACGTAATAAGGGAAATGATCAGATCGCGAACAGCTGATTCGGGCAGATCTTTATTGGCTGTAACCAGATTGCTCAACAATTCACGGTTGATCTCAAAGTTGTTACGACCCTGTTCGAAAGTAATACCGAACACCTGCTTGTGTTCAATCGCCTGCGGTACATAGTCAGGATCGATCTTGACAACATTGTAATTACCCTTGCGCTTGGATTTGAGGATCTCCAGCGCCTCCGGCTCATATCCGGGAGCGATCACGCCATCGGACACCTCGCGTTTGATCATCTTTGCCGTGGTGACATCGCACACATCAGACAACGCCACCCAGTCACCGAAAGAGCACATACGATCGGTACCGCGGGCACGAGCATAGGCGCAGGCCAGCGGAGACTCGTCCAAACCCTCAATATCGTCCACAAAGCAAGCCTTTTTCAGCTTATCGGACAGCGGAATACCCACAGCCGCCGAGGTGGGGCTCACATGCTTGAAAGAAGTTACAGCAGGAAGACCCAGTGCTTCTTTTAGTTCCTTCACCAGTTGCCAGGAGTTGAACGCATCCAAAAAATTGATAAAGCCAGGGCGGCCGCTGAGTATCTCAATGGGAAGATCGGAGCCATCGTTCATAAAGATCTTGGCCGGTTTTTGGTTGGGGTTGCAACCGTATTTCAATTCAAATTCTTTCATGGTTCTTCTCCTCAATTATTTATTTTTGTTGATGATGAGTTCCGTGGGGGTACTGCCGTCCAGCGGCACACAGCGCACAAACAAGGAAACCTTGTTATCTTCGTTCAAGTTATTCCACACCAAATCCGCCAATTCCTGTGCCGTGTTGGGCAGGCTGACCTCTTCCGGCTCGCCGTAGAAGGACGGAATGGGATCACCGTCGCATTTGTAGGTGTGAATAAAGTGGCCGATACCGTCCAGCGGATGATAGCTGTAAAAATACCGCTGACAGGCATCCGGATTACCATTGTTGCTCTTTAGGATCGAAAGCTTGTAATGGAAGGTGTTGCCGGGGAAAGCATAATACAGCATACCGGAAATGCGAGGAGTGAAGTTGGGCGCATCCGGTTCGAACTCGCGGGTATGCAAGGCTTTTTCAAAAGAGAACCCGTCCTCCCCGTTTTCTGCGATGTAATCGCGGATGGTATCGGTCTGATCACCATTGGTAATGATATCCATATCACCACACTGCAGATACGGATTGTAGATGATTAGGCTGGGATCGGACAGCTTGGATTCATCAAACGCCTTAGTACGCATACCGCCCTCAAAGGCTTCAAATACGCGGTTACGGCTGTTCACACTGCGTCCCATGATGAAATAAGCGATCATCGCATTTTTACCGTCAGCGGATTTACCGATCACGATGCCGCGACCGGGATAGGAGTTTTCGGATAACAGAGTTTTCAAATCATACAAAGCCATGTACACCACCTTCACTTTCTCTCAATTATGTTACTGCAAACCAATTCCGTAGCTGCCGGCAGAATTTTCCATTCTGCCAACCGCATCACGCGTTTTTGTAACGTTTCGGGGGTATCGTTCTCACGAATGGCCACCGCTTTTTGAAGAATAATCTCACCACCGTCCGGCACTTCATTCACGAAATGCACGGTAGCGCCGGTGACCTTAACACCGTATTCCAGCGCCGCCTCATGAACACGCAGTCCGTAGAATCCCTTTCCGCAAAAAGACGGGATCAGCGACGGATGCACGTTCAGGATACGCTTAGGGTAGCGACGGGTGAAATCTTCGCTGAGAATGGACATAAAACCTGCCAGCACGATCAGATCGATGTTGTTTTTCTCTAACAAATCTACAATAGCCTGCTCAAACGCCTGCTGAGAACCACATTCTTTTTTCAGCACAACCGCCGTGGAAATACCCGCACGCTCAGCACGCTGTAAAGCATAAGCATCGGATTTATTGGCGATTACCAAGGTAATACGACCACTGCGCAGATCCCCTTTGGCTTGGGCATCGATCAGTGCCTGCAGATTGGTACCGCCGCCCGAGACCAGTACCGCTATGTTGGCAGTACTCATAAGATCACCCGCTCATCGGAACAGACGATCTCACCAATCACATACGCGTCGTCCCCGTTTTCACGCAAGATGGACAGCGCCTTATCCACGTCGTCTTTCGCCACCACAATGCTCATACCAACGCCCATGTTGTAGGTGTTGTACATATCGCGTTCGGGAATGCTACCCCATTTGGCGATCATATCAAAGATGGGCAGTACACGTACAGCCGTTTTATCGATCTTGGCGCCCAGACCATCGGGAATGCTGCGTGGAATGTTCTCATAAAAACCACCGCCGGTGATATGAGAAATACCCTTGACAGCCACCTTATCCAGCAGTGCCAGCACGCTCTTCACGTAAATACGAGTGGGTGTCAGCAACGCTTCGGCAATGGTCTTACCGCCCAACTCCTCACGAGGAACGTACAATTCGGGGTTATTATTGTCAATATCAAACACCTTACGGCACAGAGAAAAGCCATTGGAATGAATGCCGGTGGAGGGCAAGGCAATGACGACATCGCCCTCAGCCATGGTGGTATTATCAATGATCTTTTTCTTGTCTACAATACCCACAGCAAAGCCCGCCAGATCGTAATCTTCCAAAGGCATCAAACCGGGATGCTCTGCCGTTTCACCTCCGATGAGCGCAGCACCGGATTGAACACAGC
>JAFVQV010000132.1 GCA_017504645.1 Clostridia bacterium
CCATCCCCATGCCCGCCAACAGCAAACACAAAAACAGCGACGGCTTTACAAAACGAGAGGGAAAGGGATTGACCCGACTGCGGGCAAAGGCAGCCACCCCCATGGTAGGTGCCACCAAAAACAGCACGTACAACAGCATATTCATCAGAATATAAGCCGTGTTGCTCAATCCATAGTCGTCGCGGGTAAGGTCCAACAATCCAAAGGCGCCCACCATGCCCAGCACGAGTCCTATCAGGATCTGTACCGCCAGCATCGCCAACAACAACGCGCCGCAAAAATTCGCGCTGCGCCGAATCCGCCGTTTTTCCGCCTGCTCGGGTGTGACCTCTTGTGGTCTCCAAGCTTGGTCCATGGTGCACCTCCTTCACCTGTGATCACAGTTGATTATACCACATTCTCGTTATTTTTCAAGAAATCCCCGTGTTTCCTTGCAAAAAAATATAAAAAATGGTATGATGGCTACCAGATACAGATAAAGGGGCGAATAGCATGAGCAAAATTCAAATGACAACGCCGCTGGTCGAGATGGACGGCGACGAAATGACCCGCATTCTCTGGAAGGAGATCAAGGACCGTTTGATCCTGCCGTTTGTGGATCTGAAAACGGAATATTACGATCTGGGCCTGCCTCATCGGGACGAGACCGATGACCGCGTCACCGTAGAATCCGCCGAAGCGACCAAAAAATACGGCGTGGCGGTAAAATGCGCCACCATCACCCCCAACGCCCAGCGCGTGGAGGAATATCACCTCAAGGAAATGTGGAAAAGCCCCAACGGCACCATCCGCGCCGTGCTGGACGGCACGGTGTTCCGCGCTCCCATCGTGGTCAAGGGTATCACCCCCACCGTTTCCACCTGGGAGCAGCCCATCACTCTGGCCCGTCACGCCTACGGCGACGTGTACAAAAACTCTGAGTTGTACGTAGACGGTGCCGCCAAGGCCGAACTGCTGGTGACCTATCCCGACGGCCGTACCGAGCGCAAGCTCATCCACGATTTTAAGGACAGCGGCGTCATCATGGGCATGCACAACACCGATGCCTCCATTGCCAGTTTCGCCCGCGCCTGCTTCGGTTACGCCCTGTCGCTGAAACAGGATCTGTGGTTCTCCACCAAGGATACCATTTCCAAGACCTACGATCATCGGTTCAAGGATATCTTTGCCGAGATCTACGAAAACGAGTTCAAGGAGCAATTCGAGGCCGCCGGCATCGAGTATTTTTACACCCTCATTGACGACGCCGTGGCACGGGTGGTGCGCTCCAAGGGCGGTTTCATCTGGGCGTGCAAGAACTACGACGGCGACGTCATGAGCGACATGGTGGCCACCGCCTTCGGTTCTCTCGCCATGATGACCAGCGTACTGGTCTCCCCCGACGGCAAGTACGAGTACGAGGCCGCTCACGGCACCGTTACCCGCCACTACTACAAGCACCTCAAGGGCGAGCCCACCTCCACCAACTCAGTGGCGACCATTTTTGCTTGGTCGGGTGCCCTGCGCAAGCGCGGTGAGCTGGACGGTCTGGCCGAGCTGGTCGCCTTCGCCGACAAACTGGAGGCCGCCACCATCGCCACCATCGAGGACGGCGTCATGACCGGCGACCTGTATCTGCTATCCACCTTGCCCAACAAGCGCAAAGTGGGCTCGGTAGAATTTTTGGACGAAATTGCAACACGTTTGGCTTGACAAATTCGCATAAATGCCGTATGATGGTAAAAAATTGAACAAGGGGTGCTGAGCGATCGGCTGAGAGGGACTTACGGTCCTAACCCTGTAACCTGATCCGGATAATGCCGGCGGAGGGATGGTTCATACTACACACGGAGTATCCGTGTGAGCGCGCGCGTATGATGCCCTTCCCGCTTGCGGGAAGGGCTTTTTTCATCCGAATTGTTCAATTTTTTGAAAAAAGAAAGATTGAAAGGATGTTGTAAAATGCAAAAAAAATCCGTTTACCGTTTGACCGAAAGTGCGCTGATGCTGGCCTTTGCCGCTGTGCTCAGCGTCATCAAGCTGGTGGACATGCCCTACGGCGGCAGTGTGACCCTGTTCAGCATGCTGCCCATCGTCATCATCGCCTACCGCTACGGCACCAAATGGGGCCTGCTGACGGGCGCCACCTACGGGCTCTTGCAAATGCTGCTGGGCTTGGACAATCTGTCCTACGCCACCTCCTTCGGGGCGGCGGTAGCCATCATTCTGTTTGACTACCTCATCGCTTTTACGGCGTTGGGACTGGGCGGTCTGTTCCGCAAGTGGGTGCCCCATCAGGCCACCGCTCTGTCGCTGGGTGCGGTATTTACCGGCGTGCTGCGGTATCTGTGCCACGTGATCTCCGGCTGCACGGTGTGGTATGGGCTGTCGGTGCCTACCGGCGAATCCATCGTGTATTCGCTGGGGTATAACCTGTACATGGTGCCCGAAATTCTGCTGCTGGTGGTGGGTGCGATCTATGTGTCCCGCCTGCTGAGTTTCCAAAGCACTGCCATCACCCGCGCCACGCCCATTCACGCCGCCTCACCCGCCGCGACGGTGCTGTCGGTGGTGGGTGCCAGCGGCCTGCTGGTGGCCGTCACCTGGGACATCGTGGAGATCGTCCCCTATCTGCAAACGGAGGACTCCGCCGTGTGGCTGGCGGGTCTCGCCAACGCCGATTGGCTCACCATGGGCATTGTCACCGGCGTTGCCATCCTGCTGTTTGCCTTGTGCACCGCCGTTGCCGCCAAGCTCAACAAAAAAGCTTAACAAAAACGCCCGTCCGACAACCGTCGGACGGGCGTTCTTTAGTTCAATTCAAACTGTTTTGCCAAGCGGGGCAGCAGAGGCTTCAGCTCGATATGCTTATCCAGCCACGCCGAGGACCACCCGATCAGCCTGCCGTTGAGCACCGTCATGATCAGCGTCCCCACGCCGATCCCTACGAATTTACCAAACAGGAGCAGGGTCATAGCACAGCCCACCAATAGGCAAGAGGCGTCGAAGATCAGCTTAAATTTGGTACGGTCTATGCCGAAGTGCCGACTGATCCCTTTTACAAAGAAATCATACACCTGCGGGTACAGGTAGCACTTAAAAAACAGAGCAATGGAGAAAGAAGTCATGACCATGCCCACCGCAAACAGCACCAGTCGCAGCGGCAAGCCCATGCTGCCGGGAGCGGTGACGGTGTCGTTAAACAGTGGTACCAACGCCCGCCAGCCGTCCAGTATCGCCCCGTATACCAGGCAATTGAGAAAGGAACTGAAATACACAGCTTTTGCCTTTTTCATCAGCACACAAAACACGATAAACATCACGCTTTGTATGACGTATTCGCCCTACGCGTCTGCAAAAGTATATACTTTTCCCGAAATAAACAAATTATTTGCCACTTTTTTTCAAAAAAACGACAAAAACGAGCAGGACGAGCGCGACATTGGCCAATGTGCTGAGC
>JAFVQV010000016.1 GCA_017504645.1 Clostridia bacterium
AGAGATCCCGTCAGCCCTGCGGCGTGACGATTACGAGTATGCCAAGCGTATCGCATTGGAATACTGTCAACTGTTCGGTCAGGACAATTTCTTCTTGGAATTACAGGACCACGGACTCGCGGAACAGGCGGCAGTCAACCGCGGAATAGTACGTCTTTCGCGGGAAACGGGTATTCCACTGGTGTGCACCAACGATGCCCACTATCTCACCCGTGAGGATGCGCAGATGCAGAAGGTGTTGCTGTGTATTCAGACCAACACCACCGTGGACCAGCCCAATCCCATTGCTTTTGAAACCGACGAATTTTATATCAAATCCGAAGAGGAAATGCGCGCCCTGTTCCCCGAATTGGGAGAGGCGTTTGATAATACCGCTCGCATTGCCCGGCGGTGTCAGGTGGAGTTGGAATTCGGCAAAACCAAGCTGCCTCACTTTGAGGCGCCCGGCGGGGATAGTTATGCCTATTTCCGTCAGCAATGCTACGAGGGCTTGTACCGTCACTACGGACGCACGCCCGATCCCGCCATTGTGGAACGACTGGAATACGAGCTGTCTACCATTCACCACATGGGCTATGTAGACTATTACCTCATCGTCAACGACTTTGTCCAGTATGCCAAGAGCCACGATATTCCCGTGGGTCCGGGGCGTGGCTCGGGTGCGGGCAGCCTGTGTGCCTATTGTATCGGCATCACCGGCATTGACCCTATCAAGTATCAATTGCTGTTCGAACGGTTTTTAAATCCTGAACGCATCAGCATGCCCGACTTCGACATCGATTTTTGTAACGAGAAGCGCCAGCAGGTCATCGACTATGTGATCCGCAAATACGGTGAGGATCACGTGGCGCAGATCGTGACCTTCGGCACTCTGGCGGCACGGGCGGCGATCCGCGACGTGGCGCGGGCGCTGGGACTGTCCTATGCCATTGGGGATACGGTAGCGAAAAAAGTGCCGTGGGAACTGAATATGACGCTGGAAAAGGCGCTGAAAATGTCCAAAGACCTGCGAGAATTGTACGAAAGTGACGAGCAGGTGCGTCAGCTTATTGACATGGCTAAAAAGGTGGAGGGCATGCCTCGTCACGCGTCTACCCATGCGGCGGGCGTGGTGATCACCGCACAGCCGGTATCGGAATATGTGCCGCTGTGTGTCAATGGCGAACTGGTGGCCACTCAGTACACCATGACGGTGTTGGAGGAACTGGGCCTGCTCAAAATGGACTTTTTAGGGCTGCGCAACCTCACCATCATCGACGACGCGGCAAAAATGATCCGCCGCGATGGTGACCCGACTTTTGATATTTCCCGCATTCCGTTGGATGCGGTGCCCGTATATAAAATGCTGTCGCAAGGTAACAGCGATGGGGTATTTCAATTTGAATCGGCTGGTATGAAGCGGGTGCTCACGCAGTTGAAACCCGATTCCTTTGAGGATCTTATTGCGGTGATCTCCCTGTTCCGTCCGGGACCCATGGAATCCATTCCGCGGTACATTGAAAATCGCCATCATCCCGAACGGGCGACCTATGCCCACGAGCGACTGCGCCCGATTCTGCAGGTGACCTACGGCTGTATCGTGTATCAGGAGCAGGTCATGCAGATCTTTCGCGAACTGGCGGGGTATTCACTAGGCCGTGCGGACCTGGTGCGCCGTGCCATGTCCAAAAAGAAGCACGATGTCATGCAAAAGGAACGGGAGATCTTCATTCACGGCCTGACGGATGAGAACGGACAGGTGATTGTGGAGGGCTGTGTTCGCCGCGGGGTCAGTGAGACCATTGCCAGTGCGGTGTTTGATGAAATGGCATCTTTTGCGTCCTATGCGTTTAATAAATCCCATGCGGCGGCGTACGCCTTGGTGGCGTATCAAACCGCGTATCTCAAAGCTTTTTACCCAAAAGAATACATGGCGGCGCTGCTTACCAGCGTGCTGGACAGCGGTAAGGTAGCGGGCTATATCGGTGAGTGTGAACGCCTGCGTATTCGCGTGTTGCCGCCGTCGGTGAACGAGAGTGTGTCCGCCTTTACCGTGGCAGGGGATCATGTGCGGTTCGGTCTGCTGGCGGTGAAAAACTTGGGCCGTGGGCTCATTCAGGAACTGGTGGCAGAGCGGGAAGAAAACGGTGTATTTACCGGTTTTTACTCCTTCTGCCAGCGGATGTCTCGCCGTCGGGATTTCAACCGCCGTGCGCTGGAAAGCTTGGTGCGTTGCGGTGCACTGGACGGACTGGGTGCCAACCGTCGGCAGATGCTGGAAGCGATCCCCTTGTTTTTAGAGGGGTTGGAGGATGTAAATCGCCGCAATCTGGACGGACAGCTGGATTTCTTTGCCGATCCCGATGCGGCGGTGGGCAGTGAGCCGATGTTGCCGGATCTGCCTGAGTTTCCGTATGACGAATTGCTGGCCATGGAAAAAGAGGTGTCCGGTCTGTACCTGACCGGCAACCCTATGAAACCGTATACCAACTTGCATAATCGCTTGCACGCGGCCCGTACCGACCGTATCTTAACTGCCTTTGCAGAGGTTGCCACCGACCGTGCGGAGTTTACCGACGGGCAGACGGTGACATTGCTGGGTATGATCGGTTCGGTGCAGGTCAAATCCACCCGCAACGATACCCAAATGGCGTATGCGGTACTGGAAGATATGTACGGCTCGCTGGAACTGGTAGTGTTCTCCCGCCTGCTGGAGCAATGTCGTCCGTTGTTGCGTGTCGGTCAGGTGGTGGTGGTGCGTGGGCGGATCAGCGCCCGCGAGGACGAGGAGCCCCGCATTTTGGCGGCCGCCGTGGAG
>JAFVQV010000133.1 GCA_017504645.1 Clostridia bacterium
ACCACCACAACTACCACCTCGACCACTACCGGCGGTTCACTTTCCGGCTCTGCGGGCGGATCCGCGACCACTACCACACCGGCTGTCCCGCTACCCGACGGTGACGGTAACTACGAGATTGTGGTGATCACCCGCGATTACGCCGAGACCTTTACAGGCGGCTTGACCGACGACTACTCTCGTCCGTATAATTCCTATCTGCCACAGGGCACGTGGGACTATTTGGCAGGCAAGGTGTATAACGGTAGTTATTCCTATTATCTGCTGGCATCGGGTAAGCGGGTGTATATGAAGGATGCCAAGCTGATCACTGCCGGAGAACTGAAAAAGCAAGAACTGAAAAACGGAGCGGTCACGCTGACGGATTCTCATACGGTGTTTACTTTTGAGTGTGACTGGCGCATCCCCGTGTATCAAAAAGCCACGCCGCAAAAGTATTACAACGATACCACGACGGGTGAACCCAACTATCTGATCCAAAATTACGGTCAAACGGCAGAAACGGTCACCCTTACTTTCCATTATGTGACGGCAGTCCCCGCCGCGCCGGACATGACAGACAATCCCCTGTTCAGCAAGGCAGAGTGGAAAAAGACAGGGGATACCACCTACGACTTGAATCTGACACTGCGCAAAAAAGGTGGATTTTACGGGTTTTCTCCGTTGTGGAGTGAGGAAGGGGAACTGACGATCTCTTTCCTCAACCCGGTGGACCTGTCTGCTAACAGTGAGTTGGAGAAGTTAAAGGGTATTCGCATTTTGATCGATCCCGGTCACGGCTCACCCACCGATAAGCCGTGGGAAGCACCGTTCAACCTGGACTATGCCAACACGCTGAAAGACAAATTGGTGGCGCTGGGAGCCACAGTGGATATGACCCGTACCGGCCCGCTGGCCACGGATATCACCCTGCCTCAACGCGCTACCATGGCGCACAATAAGCAGTATCACATGTTCATCAGTGTACATATGAACGGCGCCAATGGTAAAGCCACAGGTGCGACCGTGTGGCATTATCACGAATATGCTTATACCGCCTCCAAATATATTTACGATAAAATGCATCCCGTGGAGATACAGTACGGGGTGGGGACCACGGCCAATGGTTCGCCCCGCTGGACGGGCACGCCGTGGGGGACGCTGTACCTTAATCGTACCATTCACGATTGTCCCGCCGTGCTGCTGGAATGTGCTTTTTTGGATAATCCTAAGGACAAGGAAGCCCTCGTTGACCCCGTGTACCGTGATAAGCTGATGCAGGCGGTCACCGATGGCGTGGTAGCATTTTTCTCGGCACAAAAACCATAAGGAGATATGCCCGTGATACAAGCCTTTTTATCTTCGTCCTGTTGCGACTGTTACACGGTTGCCGAATATGAGATGCTGGATTCGACCAACACCAAAGCTCGCCAGCTGGCAGAGAATGGTGCAGCAGAGGGGACGGTGATCGTGGCTCATCAGCAGGAGCAGGGGCGGGGACGGTTCGGCAGATCATTCTTTTCGCCATCGAGTACCGGCTTATACATGAGCGTCGTTTTGCGCCCACGTATTGCTGCGGAGCACGCTTTGTATATCACCACGGCGGCTGCTGTGGCTGTGGCGGAGGCGGCGGAAAATCTTACAGGGGAGCCGACCTCGATCAAGTGGGTCAACGACGTGTATTGCCGCGGCAAAAAGGTATGCGGCATCTTGACGGAAGGCAGAATGGACGGTGACACACTGCAATACGCCGTGTTGGGCATTGGTGTGAATCTTGCTCCGCCATCAGAGGGGTTTCCCGATGACCTGTCAGATAAGGCCGGCGCGCTGTTGCAAACGGTATCCGCGGAAACGCGTGACCGTTTAGCGGCGGACATTTTGGAACGCTTTTGGCGGTACTATACGGCATTGGAGAAAAAAACGTTTTTAGAGAAATACCGTAGCCGCTCTTTGCTGGACGGAAAAACCGTACACCTGCTGACCGCGGATGGCACACCTACTCAGACGGTACAGGTGCTGGGCGTTGATGACGAATTTTCCTTGATTGTAAAAGGGGAGGATGGCAATATACGCCACCTCTCTTCAGGCGAAGTCAGTATCAGATTGTAAAAAAGAGCCTCCCGCAGCAGGCGCGGGAGGCTCTCGTTTTATTTACCCTTTCAGCATATCCTCGGCAGTAGCACATAGGCGGGATACCATCGCTTCGGCATCCTCCATGGTGGCAGCCACAGCGGTAATGTAGCCTTTTACCTTCGGCTCGGTACCGGAGGGACGAACGATCAGTCCGGCATGGTTTTCCAATTCAAAGGAAAGAACGTTGGATTGGGGCAGGTTGATGGCGGTGCTCACACCGCTTACCAGATCGGTGCGAACAGAGGCTTGATAGTCCGCGAGGCTCAGCACCTGCAGACCTCCGATCTCCTTAGGCGGATTTTCTCGTAGATTAGTCATTAGCTTATCCATGGCGATCATGCCCTGCGCACCCTCAAACGCGATGTTGACAAGACGGTGCAGATAAATGCCGTGTTCCTCATACAGACCGTGCAGCACATCCAACAGGGTCTGGCCCTTGGCGGCATAGTACGCTGCCATTTCGCAGATGAGCATGGAGGTGACTACCGCGTCCTTGTCGCGAGCGTGCACGCCGGCCAAATACCCGTAGCTCTCCTCAAAGCCAAATTGATACCGTTCGGGGTGACCGTCCTTTTCCAGTAAATCGATCTGTTCACCGATATACTTAAAGCCGGTCAGCACCTCCCGCATTTCGCAGCCGTATTTCTCCGCAATGCGGGTAGCGAGATTGGAGGTGACGATGGTTTTGACTACCACAGGATCCTTCGGCAGGGCGCCTTGCTCGGCACGGCAGGAGAGAATGTAATTGAGCAGCAGACAGCCGGTCTCGTTGCCGGTGAGCAGTACGTAGTTGCCGTTTTGTTTAACGGCGATGCCTACGCGATCACAGTCGGGATCGGTGGCGAGCAGCAGATCGGG
This sequence comes from Clostridia bacterium, assembly GCA_017504645.1. Classification (GTDB taxonomy): domain Bacteria; phylum Bacillota; class Clostridia; order Oscillospirales; family Acutalibacteraceae; genus RGIG3009. The sequence continues at coordinate 2,971 of JAFVQV010000133.1, forward strand.
CTGGACAGTCTCAGCGAGTTTTAAAGCGCACTCAAAGGCCTGACGGATCTCGGGATTGGGATAAGGGGCGGTGGGGAAGTTGCCGTCGGGCAGCTCCTGCTCCGGTACGATGGTGACCTGCGAAAGCCCGATGCGTTCCAAAATAGCACGCACAGGCTTGTTGCCGGCACCGTTCAACGGTGTGTAAATGACCTTGAAATCGCCCTTGCGGCAGATGCCGGGGTTGATCTGCTGTTTGCCTACCTCATCCAAGAAACGGTCCACCAACTCCTGACCCAATAGGGTGATGGTGCCGTCTGCTACGGCAGCATCAAAATCGGTCAATTTGATGTCGTCAAACAAGTCGAGCTTGCGAATACACTCGGTAACGGCGTTAGCGTCATCGTCGGTCATTTGGAAGCCCTCGGAGCCGTAGCATTTATAGCCGTTATATTTAGCGGGATTGTGACTGGCAGTCACCATGATACCCGCCTGACAGTGCAGTTCCCGTACCGTGTAAGAAAGCACGGGGACAGGCTGCAGCTCGGCGTACAGACTAACGGCAATGCCATTTGCCGCCAATACGCGGGCGGCTTCCTTGGCGAACAAATCGGATTTGATGCGAGAATCATAAGCGATGGCGACCCTTGCCTGCGTGTAGCGGGCATTTAAGTAGTCTGCCAATCCCTGTGTGGCCTTACGCACCGTGTAAATATTCATACGGTTATCACCCGCACCGATGATCCCCCGCAATCCTGCGGTGCCGAATTCCAATTCGCGATAAAAATGCTCGTATATCTCGTTCTCGTCGCCTGCGATGCCATTCAATTCCTCAATCAGATCCGCATCGTCGGTGGCCTTATTCAGCCACAATGCATACTTTTCAGAAACGGTCACAATACCAAATCCTTTCCGTAAATTACCAAGTACAGTATACCGCATAAGGCCTCAAAAATCAAGGGCCGACATTCCCGTTCTCTCGACAAAAAGTGAGCCCCCACACCGACAGGCGCAGGGGCTCGCAAAGAGGAGATTAGTCGTAGTATTTGAAGGAATCGTCATCGGTCTTGCCAACCGTCTCCAAATACGTGGTCAGCCAAGCGGGCATTTCTTCTGCGGGATCGCTGACAAAGCCGTAATTGGTCTCGGTGTAATTGTACTTATAATCTCCGTCCGTTTCGATACGGTTAATAGCACCGGCGACATAATAGAAACGTCGATCGGTGTCCACCTCAGCGGTAGCGTTGGCGGCATGCAACGACTTCAGCCAGGCGCCAACCTGCGCACGCAGCTCAGTATCTTTGGTGAGGTCGATGGCGTAATATTGTGAGGCGCCGTCCTTGTCAAAGTATTGCAGCTCCAATTGGAAAATGTCTTCCCATTCCTGTGCCAATACGCGCAATCCGCTGGCCGCATTAGAAGATTTGTTGCAAAGGTTGACGATGTGCTCGGTGGTGCGCGGCATCAGCGAGGGATACAGAGGCAGACGGAAATAATACCACTGTGCGTTTTCTGAGAAGCGCACATACAGCGTCATCAACGGCTCACGATCGCCGTACATGCCCAGCACGCCCGTGACCAAGGATCGCCGTGTCAGGGGATCCAGCGCGGCATATTCCTGGCGAATCACATCATAAAGTTCGGCGCGTTCCTGCTGCGTTTCAAAATAGAAATGGGAATGCTTGCTGTCCTCACTGTAAATGTCGGAAACGGAAGGAGGTAAGGCAGTGTACAGGGAACGATAGCCGTCTACGGAGTGCGCGGCATCCGTGATCTGCTGCACATCCTTCGTGTACAGGTAAATGGTGCGATAACGGGTGATCCATCCGCTGTCGATGGCGACGGTGACATGATGGGCATCGCCGCCATCGCGGTAGTAGCGCTCGGGAGAGATTTCCAAGAGATCCACCGTGTATTGCAGTTGATCGGATACGACCTTTTTGATGACAGGATCGTCAAAGGACACCTTGGCAAGCTGAGAGGCAAAATATTCCTGACGACTGCTGCGGAAATAGGTATCCCCCGAAAACCCGTTCAAAAACCGTACCGAACGAATCTCGTCCGCCTCGGGTGTATACAGAAACAGACTACGACTAAGTCCGAACATGCCGCCGAACAGCACCACGTTGGCCACGATCAACCACATCGTGGTACGCAGACCTTTTTTCAGAAGGCCGCGGAACTTGCGGGTGGTGAGGACCTCAAATACCAGTAACAACAGTACCGCCAAGCCGTAGAACAGTAAAACAGTTGCCCAGTCAACCGGATCCACGCCGTCGCCCTCGCAGATCATAGTAAAGACACCAAGTGTGGCAATGGAACTGACGATAAATCCGATGAGGAAGCGGTACAGGCCTTGCAAAGCACGGCTGGGAGCGGAATGACCTGCCGCCTCACTGCGCCGCCGTACAAACAGCAGTGCTGCCAAGGCGGTATAGATCAACGCCAGCATCAGCGTATAGACACCGCTTTGCCACTGGGTGAGCGGGGCGTTGATCTCGCCGCTATAGACCCCGTAAATGAAGCCCACCGGTACGTTGTATTCGGCGCTCAATATCGGTACAAAATCCACGCTACTGACCAGCGGGAAGGCACTTTCCACGCTCATCACCACAAGCGAAATGAGTACGCGAGGGAAGAAGATGAGGATCAGTGCCACCAACAGGTTAGTAAACACAGTGCCGGTGACGCTCATGGCAATGGCGACGCAGGCTGTGATGAGCAATCCTCCCGCAAAGCAGTTAAATCCGGTTAAAAACAGGCTGCTGTAATTGATAAGAAACAGTTTGGGAAAAGCGGCATAAGCGATGGTTGCCGCTATGTTGGAGATCACGAGAATGCCCAGCAGCCAGGTGGCAACAGACGCCCACAAGCTGAAGAACAAGCACTGCCGTGTGGCGGGGATGGCATGATAAAAATCCGAGTTTTCCCGTTTGTTTAAAAAGGAAAACAAATACAGCGTCATCAGCGGTGCAAACACGCAGAACTGCAGAATGATAAGAGGATTCATCTCAAAGCAGGCCACCGCTTCGGGGGTATAGGTGTTGTCGGGGTTGTAATACGAGAGAAAATCCAAGTAATGCATAACAGGCGGCACGATCGCCACCAGCACCGAGGCGATGGTGAACAGGATGCCCATCAATCTCAGCTGCTTAAGCCCGTCTGCGTACAAACGAAGGCTGAACCATGATTTTTTCATCTCTTACACCTCCAATATGTCGCCGGCGGTATAGCCGAGGGCTTCCATTTCATAGGTGAATACTTCCTCCAGCGACAACGGTAGTACATCCAGCAGCACCGGTGCCATGGATTGCAGGCGGGCGATGGTCTCCTCACGGTCGCCCCGCACGATCAGGTTGGCGACCGAGCCGCGCTTGGAAAAATGCAGTATGGAAATGTTCTCAAAATCGGATTTTTGGAATTCGTGAGAAAAAGCGATCTGGATCTTAAACAGCGAGGTCTTTAAATTCTGCACGTCGCTTTCCAGCACCAATCCGCCCTTATGCAGCAGTGCCAGCTGATCACAGGTGTCCTCCAATTCGCGCAGGGAATGGGTATCACCCCCGCAGCCTACAGAGGGAGAGCTTGAAAAATTGTTGACATTTTTTTGCTTGTGAGGTATAATAAAGAAAA
>JAFVQV010000134.1 GCA_017504645.1 Clostridia bacterium
CGATGCCCATGTATGTGGGATTGTTGGCGGGAATCGTGAAAAAAGGAAAAGTCCATGACGCGCTGTGCGCTTTTTTGGCCACCTATGCGGTGTTTGCCGGCTTGTGCGTGATGCTGTATCCGGTGGATGTGTTTACCAAAACCATCGGCATCAACATTCAGACCATGATCTGCCACGGATCCATGATCACGGTTGGCATCTATCTGCTATATACCAACTATGTAAAAAATGAGCATAAAACTATTCTAAAGGCCATCCCTGTCTTTGCGGTGGCGGTATTTCTGGCGGCGGTGATGAATGGCATTGCTTTCCGCACCGGTCTGACAGAGGAACATTTCTTTAATATGTTCTACATCAGCCCTCACACCGATCCCCATCTGCCGGTGTATTCCTCCGTGCAGGCGGCGGTGCCGTATCCGTGGTGCCTGATCATTTACGTGGCGGCGTTCAGCTTGGCTGCGTACATTATTCTGTTGATTCCCACGCTGATACGAGCAGTGGCACGCCGAAAATCTCATTAAAAACAAGAAGACCCGCTGTAACGCACGTTACGGCGGGTCTTTTCTGATACGTTATTTTGAGGTGCTGCCGAAGCCGCCGTTGCGGATCGCCACGGCGTTGTCGTCCTCGGTGATCCCGAAGGGCACGAAAATGCCCTGTGCAAAGCCGTCACCTGTTTGCAATTGCAGTATCTTGCCCTCGTTGGAATCGTTGGTGATCTTGATGAAAATATGCCCCTCGTTATTGGAAAAATAATAATCGCTGTCGATGATACCGACCGTGTTATTGAGCTGCAGTCGATAGGAGAAACCCAACCCGCTGCGAGGGTATATTTGCAACACCCAGCCCTCCTCCATGCGTACCCGCACACCGGTGGGGATCTTGGCGGTCTCACCGGGGGCAAGACGGACAGCACAGGGGGTGAAGAAATCGTACCCCGCCGATCCGGCAGTGGCCCGTCTGGGGAGGGGCGGCAGCGGAGGCACCACGGCTTCAGCGCCGAAAGTATCCGCCCATGCGGTGGCAAATTGTGTTTCGGAAACCGATTCAAAACGGGCAATGCGATTCATACGTTCATCTCCTATAGAAAATTTCAAAATAGTATGCTATAATCAAACTGGAAAGGGGGGCGGGCACATGGCGGTACTGATCGCCGTATCCACAACTTATCCTGTGGATGCGCAACAATTATCTGAAGCACGCCGTGCCAAAGCAGCACAGTTTCAGCACCCGCAGGATCGCGCCCTCTGCCTGTGTGCGGGTTGGGCACTGGATGCGGCATTGCGCACCGTGGGCTTGCGGGAACGCACCGCCGTGATCGTCACGGGTGAGCACGGTAAGCCGTTCTTGTCGGAATATCCCCGGTGGCATTTCAATCTGTCTCACAGTGGGGACTGGGCGGTGTGCGCCCTGTCGGATGCACCCATCGGTGTGGATATCGAACAGTTGCGGGAACGGGATTACCTACGATTGGCTCAGCGGCATTTTTCACCCGATGAGGTAGGGGCTCTGCAAACGCTGTCCCCTACACAGCAGCAAGAACGGTTCTTCCGCCTGTGGACCCGAAAGGAAAGTTGGCTGAAAGCACAAGGAATTGGTCTTGCAGGGTTATCGTCCGCCCCTGTCGCCGCATATACTTTTCGGGAGTATACATTAAGCGGGTATGCGCTGACGGTGTGTACCTGCGGCGCGTTCCCCGATGCCTTGGTCGTTATGGAATAAGCTTTTGTTTGCGGTAGCGTTCTTCCTCGCTGAAGATGCAACCGCAATATTTTTGCATGTAAAAGCCTTTTTCTCGGGCAATGGCCTGTCCGTCACGGAAATGAGGGCGGAAATCGCGGTACAAAAAGGTTACCCCGTGTGCGGCACCGACCTCATTGGCCACCCGCACGATCAGCTCGTGGTTCTGATACGGGCTGATGAGCAGGGTGGTGGTAAAGCTGTCAAAGCCGTGTTCCGCCGCATAGCGAGCGGTTTCGTCCAGCCGCATACGGTAGCAGGTCTCGCACCGATTGGAAAAATCGGGGGAGACCGCCCTCAAAAATGGGCGCAGGGCATAGGCGTTGTTTAATTCTAACTTCATGCCGATCTCGGCGGCATAGGCGATCAGCGTTTCCTTGCGAGCGCGGTATTCCGTATAGGGGTGGATGTTGGGGTTGTACCAATAGCCTGTGGGCTCGATGCCTTCCTCTCGTAACGTCTCAATACAACGTACCGAGCAGGGGGCGCAACAGATATGCAATAATACGCGGTCCATGAGATCATCGCTCCATTCTTACTTAGTATAGCATGAATTGTCGCAAAAGAAAAGAAACAATTGAAAAAGGTTACAAAGGAGAGTATAATGTTTGGAGCGAGGGGGGGAAAGCGATGTTTTGGCACTTACATATTGGGGCGTTTATTCGACGAAATACGGTGCTGTGTGTGGCGGTGCTTGCCGCCGCGATCACGGCTTTTTTTGTGCCGCCCGACGGGCAGTATTGGTCCTATTTTGACTGGAAAACGCTGGCGTGCCTGTTTTGTGTGTTGGCGGTGGTATGCGCGCTGAAAAACATTCGCTTCTTCTACGCACTGGCGCATCAGATCGTTCGCCGTTTTCGCACCATGCGCAGCTGTGTGTTGGCGTTGGTGTACATCACCTTTATCGGTTCCATGCTCATTGCCAACGACATGGCTCTGCTGACCTTTTTGCCGCTGGGCTTTTTGGTGCTGGAAACCACCGGTAAGCGGCAATACATGGCCTTTACCTTTATCATGCAGAACATCGCCGCCAACTTAGGCGGTATGCTCACCCCTTTCGGCAATCCTCAAAATCTGTATTTGTACAGCCGATTTGACATCCCCGACGGTGAATTTTTGGCGATCATGGCGCCGCCCTTTGCAGTGTCGGTGCTGCTGATCACCCTTTGTTGCCTGATCGCCGTGCGCCCCGAGCCCTTGGAACTACCCGACGAGCCTGTTGAAGTGGACCGCAAAAAGACCGTGCTGTACCTGCTTTTGTTTGCCTTGTCCATTGCCATTGTCTTTCGCGGGATCCCGTATGTGGTGGGATTGATCGTCATTCCGACGGTGCTGTGGTTTGCAGACAGAAAAGCTTTGATCATGGTGGATTATCCGCTGTTGTTTACCTTTGCGGCGTTCTTCATCTTTGCCGGCAACCTGTCCCGCTTGCCGGCGGTTCATGCCTTGCTCAGTGAACTGTTGTCCCGCAATACCCTGCTATTTAGTGCGCTGTGTTGTCAGTGCATCAGCAATGTTCCCACGGCGGTGCTGTTGTCGAGTTTTACTACCTCATATCCCTCACTGCTGATCGGCGTTAACATCGGCGGCGCGGGTACGCTCATTGCCTCGCTGGCAAGCCTTATCACCTATCGGGAATACGCCAAGCACGATCCACAGGGCAAGGGCCGTTACATACTGAAATTCTCTGCTTACAATTTCGGCTTTTTAGCGGTATTGCTACTTTTTTCGCTCTTGCTGGGATATTGAACCAATGGGTATTTTCTGTGTCGATGCGGTTGCTTTTTTGTCGAAACTGTGGTATTTTTAACAGTAGAACACGTTGGAAAGGAAATCGGAACCTATGGATGAGAAAAATACGGCTTTGGCGGTGGAAGAACGGATGCCGGAGCAGCCGATTACGGACGAAAACCCGATACGGCCCCGTGGGTGGAAATCGCTGTTTAAGCCTCGCAAATCGGAGGAGAAACGGCGGTTTTTGGGTCGCTCGTATTTGATCTATGTGGGCGCTTTGGTGGTCCTTTCCCTGTGCGTGGTACTGTATGTGCAAAGCGTGCTGGCAAGCTATGAGGCCGCTCAGCCTGACAATGTGGTGCAGGCGCATTTGAATGATATGCAAAAAGCCGCCAAGCGAGGCAAACTGGAGAAGTTCGCTGCTTTGGACAGTCTGCAGGCTACCGAGGATGAGCTGGATGCCTACATGAGCGATATGGCAGCGGGGGAGATGTCTTTCCGCGAAACCAAGTCAACGGATAACCAACTTTTGACTTACGACTTGCTTTGTGACAACTATAAAATTGGCGACGTCACCCTGAAATACGCAGGGCAGGAGACCAAGCTGCTCATTTTCACCACCGACCTGTGGGAGATAGAGAACTTTTCCGTTACCGCCTATCGGTTTGATGTGACGCTGCCTGCCACGGTCTTGCCGTCGGAAAACGGTCAAGCGATCAGCGGCACACCGTCGGAGGATGGCAGAACGGTGACCTACGCCATATCGTCCTTGACGATCCCGAATATCACGCTGACCGACCTGTTGGGCAACACCAAACCGTACAGCCAATGCGGTGACTGCGACTTTGATGGCTATACGGTTAAGGTTCCCTCTAACTTTACACTGAAGGGTAAGGATACGGTGCCCGTATCTGCCGCTATTTTGACTCAACCCGACGAATTCAAATATTTGGCGGAATACTGTGCCGAGGCGCCCAAACAGGCGGAATACAATGTGCGGCTGGTGTCGGACGACTATTCCCTGTCTCTGTTTGATAACCTAGGCAACCCCGTGGATATTTCCAAGATGGGGGATACGATCACTATCACCAAGCAGACCGCGTTGGATGCGCTGCCCCAAACGGTGGAAAACGCTCCCGATCCGTTGGAGCTGGCGAAGATGTGGAGCTTGTTCATGACTCGTGACCTGTCCGGTACCCGCTACGGGTTTTATCGTCTGGAGGAGTACCTGATAAAGGATTCCTACCTCCGTCAGGTGGCGTGGAAATGGGCGACGGGTGTGGACATCACCTTTACCAGCAGACACACCCTTGGAAACCCGCCCTTCCAGGTAGCGGAGGCTACCAATTTTGTGGCATACGGTACCAAGGCGTTTTCCTGTGATATTCGTCTGGAAAAGGAGCTGCGTTTGACTGCGACGGGAGCAAAGGTCAACGACGTAATAAACAGCACCTTCTATTTTGTATACTGTGACGATACCGACGACGGTAAAGATAATCCCCATTGGGCGATCGCCGATAAACAGGACATCGCCGAAGCGGCAGAGTAAGGAGGAGAAAACATGGCTAAACATGCAGCAAAAGCAGCTCCTTCTCTTTGGAAAAACATTCTGCTTTGGACCGCCCGCGTGCTGGTGAGTATCCTGACCTTTGTGCTGGTGTTGGCGGTGACCTTGTTCGTGTCGCTGGATATGATCTGCGGTGATACCTCGCCCAAAGCCAAGCAGACCTTTGTTACCACCATTTTGGAAACAGGGCAGTTGAAATTTCTCGCCTCGTGGTTTTTATCCCCTGAGGAGATCCAAGCGGTGGTGGATTCCAATTCCATGGATAAGATGGACGAGACCATTGATTCCGGCTTAGTCACCATCGATCCCGATGCCTCGGACGAGCAGGATATCGAGATCATCAAGATCCCCGGTCGCACCTTTGAGGCCACCCTCATGAAGGTGAAGGACCCCTCTCGCATCAGCTTGGCATCCATTTATCCGTGGCGGCAGCTGGGCATTACACTGGATGAGTTTGTGAAAGAAAACGACGCAGTGGCGGGTATCAACGGCGGATTGTATGCGTCCAGCAACAACACCGGCGGTCGTCCCTACGGCGTGGTGGTATCCAACGGTGAGATACAGCTTAACGAGCCTAATCAGTTTAAGGGGCTTGTTCTCATCGGCTTTACCGAGGATAACCTGCTGGAAATCATCAGCGTGGAGGGCATGTCCAAGCAGGAAGTTAAAGAGATGATCGAGACCAAAAAGATCCGCGACGCCGTCACCTTCCAAGAGGAGAGCAGCGACGCCAACAACCACTTTGTACAGCTCGTCATCAACGGAAAGCCCCGCGGCATGAACGGTATGGGCAGCGGCCTCAACCCCCGCACTGCCATCGGCCAGTGCGCCGACGGTTCGGTACTGCTGTTGGTTACCGACGGACGGGGCAAATCCGGCCATTTGGGCGCTTCTGCCTCCGATTTGATCGATATTATGATGGAATACGGCGCAGTCAACGCCGCCAATCTGGATGGCGGTAGCTCCTCCTGCATGTACTACGAGGACGAGTATTTGATGACCAGTGTTACTTTCTACTACTCCAACGATTCCTGGCGGATGCCGGTGGCGTTCATCGTCAAATAAAAGGGCGGGAGATTCGGTATTGCCGAGTCTCCCGTTTTTTATCTGTAAAATTTCTTCTTATGACTTTACAGAACGGCAAGTTTATAGTAAAATAGAGGAAATAAAATGAAGAAATGAGAGTGAAAACATGCAACCCAAATACAAACGTGTTTTACTCAAACTGAGTGGTGAAGCCATGGCCGGTGCCAAAGGCTCCGGTTTAGATTTTGATGTGGTGCTGGAGATTTGCCGCGCCATCAAGGAATGTGTGGATGCCGGCGCCCAGATCGCCATCGTCGTAGGCGGCGGTAACTTCTGGCGCGGACGCTCCAGCGGACAGATGGATCGCACTCGTGCGGATCACATGGGCATGCTGGCGACCACCATCAATTCGTTGGCACTGGCGGATGCGCTGGAGCAGCTGGGCTGTGAGGTGCGGGTGCAGACGGCCATCGCCATGCACGAGATCGCGGAGCCTTACATCCGCAACCGCGCCGTACGCCATCTGGAAAAGGGCCGTGTCGTCATTTTCGGTTGCGGCACGGGCAACCCATTCTTCTCCACCGATACGGCGTCCGCCCTGCGTGCGCTGGAGATCGAGGCGGATATCATCTTCAAGGCCAGCATGGTAGACGGTGTGTACGACTCCGATCCCAAGAAGAATCCCGATGCCAAGAAATATGACACCCTGTCGTTCATGGAAGTGCTGAACAAGGATCTCAAGGTCATGGATTCCACGGCGGCCAGCCTGTGCAACGACAATCACTTGCCTATTTTGGTGTTTAACCTGGAACAGCCGCAGAATATCGTGCGTGCCGTGGCGGGTGAGAGCATCGGTACCGTGGTAACGGATTAACACATTAGGAGGAAATGAGTATGCAACAAGTTTTTGATACCGCCAATGACAAGATGAGCAAAACCATCACATCTTTGCTTAAGGAATACAGCACCATTCGTGCCGGCCGCGCCAATCCCGCGGTGCTGGACCGTATTCAAGTGGATTACTACGGTGCGCCCACGCCCATCAATCAGATGGCGGCGGTGTCGGTTCCCGAACCCCGCACCATCCTCATTGCCCCGTGGGATAAATCTACCCTGCGCGACATTGAAAAGGCCATCCTCACC
>JAFVQV010000135.1 GCA_017504645.1 Clostridia bacterium
CGCCGGCCATCGCCATATCGGGACGGCCACCGCCTTTACCGCCGCACAGCACCGCCACCTCGCGCACGATGGTGCCGGCATTGGCACCCGCCGCGATAGCGCCCTCGGTGCAGTAGCAAGCAAAGGAAACATTTTGCTTTTCTGTAGAGGTACCTGCCAACACGACCACGGCCTTATCCATGCCACGATCACGGCAACGGTCACACAGTGAACGCAATTCGCTGCCTTCGGTTTCGGGGAAAGTAGCGGTCACCAGCTGAATGCCGCCGCAATCCTGCGCCCGCGACAGCAGATCACCCATCTGCTGCGCCGCCTGCTGGCTCTTAATGACCTCCAGCTCTTTTTGCGCCTCTTTCAGTTCCGTCAACAGTTGACCCGCGCGGCGACCGATATCCTCCGGCCCGTTAGCCTTCATCGCCACGGCAGCGGACACCATCTCGTCGTGATACTGGTTGAGCAGTGCCAACACCTGTGCACCGGTCACCGCCTCGATACGGCGAACACCCGCTGCCACCGAGGACTCAGACACGATGTGGAACAGGCCGACTTTAGCCGTGTTATCCGCATGGGTACCGCCGCACAATTCAATGGACACATCGCCCATTTTCACCACGCGGACGATATCGCCGTACTTTTCGCCAAACAGCGCCATAGCGCCCAGCTTACGTGCCTCATCAATGGGCATTTCGTTGATATCGATAGCCAGGCCCCCCAGAATCCAACCGTTGACCAGCGCTTCCACTTGTTTCAGTTCATCGGGAGTCAGTGCGGAGAAATGAGTAAAGTCAAAACGTACACGGTCAGCATCCACCAACTGGCCTGCCTGCTCTACATGAGTACCCAGCACCTGACGCAGTGCCGCCTGCAACAGATGGGCCGCCGAATGGTTGCGCATGGTGGCATAACGCGCCATGCTGTCTACACGAGCGGTGACGGCGTTACCCACATTCAGTTCGCCTGCCGTGAGAACGCCGATATGCAGCATCACACCGCCGGCGCTCTTTTGCGTGCCGGTCACCTCAAAACGAATGCCATCCGCTTCAATGACGCCTACATCTCCTACCTGACCGCCACTTTCGCCATAGAACGGCGTCACATCCAACAACAGCGTGGCGGTTTCGCCCTCGTGCAAGGTCTCTGCCAACTCATCACCGCGTACGATGGCGGTGACCTGAGCAGCTGTCTCCAGCTTCGTATACCCCACAAATTCGCCGGCCGTCAGCTGTTCCGCAATACTAGGATTGGCTTTCCATGCGTCGGCACCGGCGTCTTTACGAGCGGCACGGGCATGGCGGCGCTGCTCCTCCATCAATTCGCGGAAACGCTCCTCATCTACACCAATACCCTTTTCTTCCAGAATATCCTGCGTCAGGTCCAGCGGGAACCCATAGGTGTCGTACAATTTAAAGGCGTCATCACCCGACAAAGTACTGTCCTTTACCTCTGTCAGCATGCCCTCCAGCACGGCCAGCCCACTGTCCAGTGTTTTCTCAAAGGCTTCTTCTTCATTGCGGATGACTTTAATGATGAAATCACGCTTTTCATTGAGTTCGGGATAGGCGGTCAAATTCTCCTGGATGACGGTTTCACATACCTCAAACAGGAACGGACGATGAATACCCAACAAACGACCATGACGCGCAGCACGGCGCAGCAAGCGGCGCAGCACATAACCGCGACCTTCGTTGGAGGGGAGTACGCTGTCGCCGATCATGAAGGTGGTGGAACGGATGTGGTCGGTGATCACGCGCAGCGACACATCGGTCTTTTCCCCCGCTCCATACACTACGCCCGCAATACGGCTGATATGCTTCATGATGTTTTGAACGGTGTCCACCTCAAACAGGTTCTTGACACCTTGCATAATGCACGCCAACCGTTCCAGCCCCATACCGGTATCAATATTGGGATGATCCAAGGGGGTGTAGTTGCCGTTACCGTCGTTATTGAACTGGGTAAACACGTTATTCCAAAATTCCACGTAGCGGTCACAATCACAGCCTACGCCGCAGGTGGGAGAACCGCATCCATACTCTTCGCCACGGTCAAAATACAACTCCGAGCAGGGACCGCAAGGGCCGGAGCCGTGCTCCCAGAAATTATCCTCCTTGCCCAGACGGACGATACGGTCGGGCGAAACGCCGACTTCTTTCGTCCAAATGTCAAAGGCTTCATCGTCGTTTTCGTAAATAGACACCCAAATACGATCGGCAGGCAGCTCCAGCACCTGGGTGCAAAATTCCCACGCCCACGCATTGGCTTCGTGTTTGAAATAATCACCGAAGCTGAAATTGCCCAGCATCTCGAAATAAGTCCCGTGACGCGCGGTCTTACCCACACGCTCGATATCGGGCGTACGGATGCATTTCTGGCAGGTGGTCACCCGCTTACGAGGGGGCGTTATCTCACCTGTAAAATACTTTTTCATCGGCGCCATACCGGAGTTGATGAGCAGCAGCGACGCATCGTTTTTCGGCACCAGTGGGAAGCTGGGCAGACGCAAATGCCCCTTGCTTTCAAAAAAAGAAAGATATTTTTCGCGAAGTTCGTTTAGACCTGTCCATTGCATACTATGTGACTTCCTTTCGATAAAAAATAGTCCTCCGCCCCAACTATGGGACGGAGGATCCGTGGTACCACCCAAATTGCACGCCTATGTAAGACATGCCACTCAATGCCGTTAACGCCGACATACGCCGTTATTTATCATAACAGGGCTCCGGGGCGGCCTCCGCGCACAGCAATGCTGCCTTACAGCCCGCCGAAAGCGGGGCAACACTCTCTGGGTACTGCAAATGCGGTTCTTCCCATCACAGCCGTTCTTTATAGACTACAGTATATCGCATGATTTCTATTTTGTCAAGGGAGGCTCACACCTCAGCAGACTCCTTTTCTTCCGACGTCTGCTTGACCGTTACGACCGCACTTTCCATGCGATGCTCCCGAATATCGGTAACCTGCACGGTCAGCGTCTCGGTTTCCAGAGTAATGCTGGAGCCGTCAGCGGGAATGGCACCGTATTCACCGAACACATAACCGCCAAAGGTATCATACGTATCCTCCGGCAGCAAAACACCCAATGCCTGTGCCACCTCGTCCAAGTCGGCGCCGCCGTCTACACGCCAGGTGTTGTCGTCCAGCTGCTCGATCTCCGGTGGTTCCGCCTCCTCGCTGTCCCCCAGATCGCCCACCAACTGCTCCAGCAGATCGTTCATCGTAACAATACCGAAAACACCGCCGTATTCATCCAGCACCACGGAAAAATGGTTTCGAGACTGCTGCATTTTCTGAAACAGCACGTCGGCCTTGATGGTATCCGGCACAAAATTGGCGGGACGCACCGCCTCGTTCATCACCGTTTCCCGATCGCGCTTATCCAAACGCAGATAATCCTTGGCGGAAAGGATGCCCACGATATCGTCAATATCCTTACCGCAGATGGGATACAAGGTATGGCGATTTTCACGGATAACGATTTCCCATTCTTCCTCGGAATCCTCCATCCACAACACCACCATTTCCGTGCGGTGTGTGGCGATCTCGTCAGCGGTGAGATCGTCAAATTCAAACACATTCTGGATCATGAGTTTTTCATCGTCGTCGATGACGCCC
>JAFVQV010000136.1 GCA_017504645.1 Clostridia bacterium
CTCTGTGGCATACGCTTCCGTTTCCGAATCGCCTCTTTCCAACACCTATAAATTGCTAACCACCGGTGAGAAAAAATTGACGATCGGTTATCTGGGCGGCTCCATTACGTTGGGTAGCTCGGCGGCACAAAATGGTGGGAATATCAGCCAGTCGTGGGTCAACCGTACTTCGGCGTGGTTTCAGGCACAGTATCCCGAAGCTACCATCGAAACGGTCAATGCCGGCATATCGGATACCGCTACCAATTTCGGTTTGCTCCGTTTGGAACAAACCTTGATGAATGCCGATGGGCACGATATGCCCGATTTGGTGTTCGTGGAGTTCACCACTAACGACTGGATCTACGAAACACAAACGGCGGAAGATCTGAAACGTCAGGCAGAGTCCCTTGTGCGAAACATTTACGCCATCAACCCGCTGGTAGAGATCGTCATCGTCAGTACGGTGCGTAAGGAAGATGCCGCTTCTCGATTAGCATACGAAGCCGTGGGAAAGCACTATCACCTCCCCGTGGTGGATGTGGGTATTCCGCTGCAAAAATTGATGGATGGGCGAGGACACGCTGCGGAATCCAACGGCAATTTTTATTATACGGTGGATAATCTGCATCCCAGTTATCGTGGCTATGAGGTGTATTTCAGCGAGATTGAAAAGGAACTCAAAAAGCATCTCAATGGCCTGCAACTGAAAAGTGAACGGTTGTATCATTACGGTGCCAACTTGCCTGCAGCCAAATTTGACGGCCTGTGGTTCAAGCCGGCGCTGATTGCCGAAGATAACATGACGGTTTCCGGTAATGCGGCCAAGCTGTCTGTTCCGCTTTACAGCAGTACGTACGGCACACAGTTGCATCCGCAAACTACCCCTGTTGTAACCACACATTGGAAGGTGAGTGGTGTAGCTGCCGTCACTGCAGATTTTTCAGGCGCGGCACTGGGCGTGATCTTTGGTATGAATTCCTCCGACATTCAACTGCGATATCGCATTGACGGAGGTGCTTGGCAGCTATTCAAAGTCGATAAAGACAATTTCTCTTTTCAGCAGTACGATCACACGCAGGTGTTTATACTGGCTCAAGGTCTGGAAGCCAAAGAGCATACCGTACAAATCAGTTTTGTACCTACCACCTCACAAAGCAATATACGCTTCGGCGGCCTGTTTGAAGGCGGCATGTAATCACAAAAAAGCGAGGCAAACGGAAACTTCCGTTTGCCTCGCTTTTTGTCGTTAAGATCAGTTGTAAATGTACTGATGCAGGTCGGTAATGCTTTGACGCAGATCGGTAAATTGCAGACCGCTGCCGCCGTTGATGTAGCTGCCCTTGTATGCTCCGTCTTGGGGTAGATGATAGGAATTTTCAATGGTATATGAGGTGTATTTCATAGCGTTGGTGGCCAGACCGATCAAGTCATCGGCCGACATGTTAGTGCGAACATGCTCCAACGCATCGGTTACCATGCTCAGTAGTTGCGCGGTGCTCATGCCCTTAGCCTTTTCGAGGAGTAGAGTAATGACCTTGCGCTGCCGTTCCGTCCGCTTGAAATCACTGTCGATCTTGCGGATGCGAGCATACTCCATGGCTTGAAACCCGTTCAAATGATGTACACCCGGTTTGCCGGTAAGCGGACGGAACCCGGGATAGGTGTGCGAAACATCGCAGTTGGCAGCAGGAATGCGCGCCATCTCCTTGGAGGTCAATTCAATATCCAGCCCGCCCATAGCATCAATAAGGATAGGTAGCACTTTAAAGTTAACAGCGATATATTCATCGATTTTCAGGCGGAAGTTTTGTTCCATGGTTTTTTCTAACAGTGAAAATTTCCCGTACGCATAAGCGGCATTCAGTTTATCAATGTCATCCACACCATCCTTGTTGCGATCGCGGCCGGGAATGGTGACCCAGGTATCGCGCAAGAAAGAAACCAGTCGAATGGTTTTGGTCTTGTCGTTTACCGACAACAGGATCATGGCATCCGAACGCCCGTTAAAGGTCTTGCTGTCCACACCCAGCAGCAGGATGTTACGAATGCCTTTCTCGTTGCCGCGGATGGGAATATCGCTGATATTTTCCGCATGATTGTACACATCCGGATCCACGGGATCGGAATATTGGGTATCATCCCCTTGTTCCGTGGGAAGGGTCGCGTTGGGATCGTACGGTTCATCAGTGCCCACAAAGTCGATACGACTGAGCAGGCTCATACCGACCGATGATACGACGATACACAGCACACCGATCAGCGCCATGGCAGAAACGCCTACCGTGGTCCAGATACGAACCTTTTTGGAATACCGATGTTCGGTTTTTGACATTCCTTCCTGTTTCACAGATATCATGCTCCTTTGGTTGTGGTATTGACAGTTGTGGTATCCGTCGCAGAAGCGGTAGTTGAAGTTTCTGTGCCGGTTGCTGTTGTCGCAGCGGTTGTTGTGGTTGTTGTGGTTGTTGTGGTAGTAGGAACGGTTAAAGAACGGTTTTCCGCTAAATAATCCCGCCACATGGTGTAATATTTTGCGTAGAAATGAACGCCATCGCCGGTATATTTGCTGTTGAGAGCCCCGTTTTCATCATCAAACACAGGATTTATATCCAAGAAAAAGACGGTTTTTCCATCAGCCATTTGCTGCAGCTTGGCATTCAACTCATTGATTTTAGAGTTTTTGAAGGTGGGCTTTTTCTTTTCCCAAGCAGAAGTGACATGCAGCGTGGACTGCAAAACGATTTTGGCATTGGGCTGAGTAGCCTTGATCTTATCAATGATGGCTTGATATTTGCCGGCAATAGACCCTACTTTATTCCCGATTTCATTAAGACCTAACATGATATATACCGTCTTAAATTGACGGGAAGCAAGCACCGTTTCCAACGTCACCTCGCCTAAGCCGCTGATGTTTACCTTTGAACTCAGCGCGCTGTAGGAGGTCAGGCTGGTCTTAGCAAAGAAGGTGGCATCGGTAATGCGACCGTACATAGACAGCCCGTGTGTACGGGAATCCCCGATAAACAGCGTGTCAGGGAAAGATACTTTACCCGTAGAAGTAGACGGCGCTTTGGTGGTAGCGGCGGTCACTTTGTTGGTAGACTGTGTGGTCGTTGCAGTGGTAGTAACGCTGGTTGTAGTGGTAGCAACGGTAGTGGTCACCGTGGTAGAGGTCGTGGTGGTAACGGGACCCGACGGTGCATCGGTGCTCGGCTCCGTAATGTTCTCGTAAATAAGGCAACCGGGAACGATCAAAATACAGGACACTACCAACAGAATAAGAAATAAATATCGTTTTAGGCCGTGCGCAGGCTTCGCGTGTTTCATACATACTCTCCTTAAAACCGGAAATACAGGAACGGATCGTTGAGGCCGATGTACAGACAATACACCGATCCCCAAAAGATCGCAAGCAGCAGAATGGCACCGACCACAGTGTGCTTTAGCCGATGATAGATTCGCAGGGGCAGGTCAGTGCAGAATAACAGCCCTACTAATAACAGTATGCCATAGGTTTTGCCGTGTACTAAATAATCCTGCGGAAAAATGTTGCCGACAGCCCCCGGCAGGAACGGGAATAATCTGGTAAAGTAAACGCCAATCTGCGAAAAATCGGTAATAGCAAACAGCACCCAAGTCAGCGGAATGATAAAAATGATGTACAAATGTCCCAGCAGAGGAAACCGTTTCAGCGGTTTGCCGATCACATACTTTTCCAGTGCGATGAAGGTGAACAAGACCAATCCCCACAGCACAAAGTTCCAGCTGGCGCCGTGCCACAGACCGGTAAACCCCCAGGTCAGCAGCAGATTAAATACGGTGCGAAAGGCGCCGCGCCGATTGCCGCCCAAGGGGATATACACATATTCGCGGAACCAAGAGCCCAGTGTGATATGCCAGCGCCGCCAAAACTCAGATACGCTGGTGGACATATACGGATGGCGGAAGTTCTCGGGCAGGTCAAAGCCCAGCATTTTTCCAAGTCCCACTGCCATCAGAGAATATCCGTAAAAATCAAAATACAATTGCATACTAAAGGCAATAATACCCATCCACGCCAAGGGCGTGGAAATGCTGTCGTAGCCGATGGTGTTGATGTCGGTCCACAGACTGCCGATGCGGTTGGCCAGCAGCACCTTGAAGCCCAGGCCCAACGTGAAATCCTTAAAGCCTTCATCAATGACAGGCAACGACAGCTTTCGCGTTTTCAACTGCTGTGCCACAGAGGAATAGGTCACGATAGGACCCGCAATGAGCTGCGGGAACATGCACAAATAGGTTCCCAATCGAATGAGTGACCGTTCGGTGGGCACCGTTCCGCGATACGCATCGGCAAGATACGACACAATTTGGAAGGTATAGAAGGAAATACCGATGGGCAGAACTAAATCGACTGCCGGCAATGTGACACCGGATAGAGGCCACACCGCATCGATGGCGGTTTGTAAGGAAGAAAACAGGAAACCCGCGTACTTGAATACGATTAACCAACCGAAATTGTACACCATTCCCAACGCGAACCAAAACCGTCTGCCTTTGCGGCGGGGTGTGACTAAAAAGCCTAACAACCAGTTGACCAGGATGGATACCAAGATAAGCAACAGGTACAGAGGTTGGTCCAAGGTGCCGTAAGCATAGAAGATCACACTGCCGATGAGCAGGCAAGTGTTGCGCAGACGGGGCGGGAACAGATAATACACCGCGAGGAACAGCGGCAAAAAGATAAACAGGAAGTGGATGCTACTGAATACCACGGTGTTATGTCCTCCTTTTGCATATGACTTGCAAGATTGATGAAACTGTGATACAATACCCCTGTTAGAAAAAGGGAGGGATTCCCATGTCCAAACGAGCGATCGGCATCATCGGCGGTATGGGCCCGATGGCGACCCTCGATCTGTTCGGGAAAGTAATCGCGCATACCGATGCGCGTTCCGACGCGGAGCACATTCGCGTCTATATGGATTGCCACACCGGCATCCCGGATCGTACCCGTGCTATTCTGCACGGTGGCGAATCGCCGGTGCCGTATATCGTGGAATCGGCCAAAAAACTGGCCTCCATCGGCGCGGAGCTGCTGTTGATTCCTTGCAATACCTCGCATTACTATTATGCGCAGATCTGCGAGGAGTCACCGGTGCCGGTCATGAATATGATTCGTGAGACCGTTCAAAGCCTGTATAGCGATGGTGTGCAACGTGTAGGATTGCTTGCTACCGACGGCACTTTGCAGGCGGGCGTGTATCAGCAAGAACTGACGGCACGCGGCATCGACACGGTCTGTCCTACTCAGGCGGAGCAAGCAGAGGTCATGCGCCTGATTTATGAGGGTGTCAAGGCAGATGC
>JAFVQV010000017.1 GCA_017504645.1 Clostridia bacterium
GCGACGAACAAAACGCGGCATATCTGGAAAAATACAAACCTCGCATCAAGATGCTTTAAGTGGGTGACAAGGAAAGTGACGGGAGTGATCCCGTCACTTTTTTGTATCGTTTGACGGGGCGCTTTTCGAGGAGGGCGCCTTTGTGCGGGATGCTTTGGTAAATCTCACCAACAAAAGCGAACACGAGGTGAATATTGTGTCATTTTTGGTGAATATTGTTGTAGAATGGCTGGCGAGAGTTGTGATATTATGTTAAGGAAGGAAAATATCGCTAACTGTATGGTCGATATCACTATTTTAGTCCCGATCCGCCACCGAAAGTTTCGTTTATTTTGCTCGATACGGCGGAATGCGTGAGTGGAAATTTGACGATGGCGATATAGTGCATTTTGTTTGATCAAGGGGGAGACATAAGCGTGAAAGGAAGAAGGATCGTATCACTGGCCGCTGTTTTCGGGTTGCTGTTGTCCCAGGCGGTATTTGCCGAAGGAACACCTTCCGACGAAGCGGGGCTGAGTACCGAGCTGCCTGCGGTAACCGTTACCGCACAAGCGGGATATGTAGAATACCGTGAAGATCACGCCTCTGTGTCGCCGGCAGGAAGCGCCGTCCCGTTGAGTGGGGGCGTAGAGCAGCTGTGCGAAGCGGGAGCGGTACTTACCTATCCGATCGAGATCCCTGCCGACGGTCTGTATGAGTTGGCGTTGGAATACATAAGTCAAGCATCCACCGACGCGGTCTTCTCCCTGCACATCGATAACGAGGCGCCGTTTTCGGAAGCGACACGACTGCAGTTTCCCGGCGGTTGGGTAGACAAAGGGGAACCGCTGACCGACGAGCTCGGCAATCAAAGCGTGCCGGAGCAGGTGCTGGATACGGAAAGTGTGTATCGCACGGCGCAAAACTATTCCGGTGTTTCGGCAGAGCCGTATCGTTTCGCTCTAACCGCCGGCCTCCACACCGTCACTCTGACCATGACTCAGGGCAAGATTTTGCTGAAAGACGCGCAGTTGACGGTGCCGGAACAGGCGCTGTCCTATCAGGAATGGATCGCCGGTCAGAAACTGACCTTCTCCGGTGAGCGCATCGTGCTGGAGGGCGAGGCGGCAGACAAGAAGAGCAATCGGGCTCTCATCCCTCTGTCCAACAACAGCAGCGCGGCGGTATATCCGTCGGAGCCTTCCAAGAGCATTTTGAATTATATTGGTGGCAGTAACTGGAAAAAACCCGGTGATACGCTCACTTGGAAATTCTCCGTGGAAACCGCCGGATACTATTCGTTGGGTATTCAATATCGCCAGGGAGCGGTCATCGGCGGTGTGAGCTACCGTCATTTGAAGATCGACGGAAAAACGCCTTTTGCCGAAGCGGCGCAGATGAAGTTTACCTACGACAACAATTGGACCTATTGGCCGTTCCGCGATGAGAACGGGCAGGATTATTGGATATATCTGGACGCGGGAGAGCACACGCTGTCCCTGTCCGTGACCCCCGGTCCCGTGGGCGACATTTACGCGAAGATGCAAGAGGTTGTCGCCGCGCTGGGTGATCTGTATGTGGATGTCACCATGGTGGTGGGCGAGACGGTGGATATCTACCGCAGCTATAACCTGTTTGAACAGGTTCCCAATTTCCAGGAGAGATTGCAGCAAAACATTCAGGCCTTAGATGAACTGGCCACACAGATGGAGCAGCTGCAGGAAAGTGGAAGCGGCTCTCAGGTGTCGGTGCTGGACAACATGGCCAACATCCTGAAGCAGATGCACGATCGTCCGTACACGGCTCACCGCTATGTGAGTACTTTCTTCTCTAACTACACCAATTTGAGCGCTACGGTCGCCGGCTTGACCGATATGCCCTTGGATGTGGATCGGATCTATCTGTTGGGTGGCGAAGAAGCCCGACCTGACAAAGAGCCTTCGTTCTTTGAAAATCTGTGGTTTTCCGTGCGTCGCGTGGTGGCCACTTTCTCTGCCGACTACAGTGTGACCAGTTCCGCAGAAGAAGGGGACAAAGACTCCCTGACCATTTGGGTCAACTGGGGTCGTGATCAGGCGCAGGTGTTGGACAGTCTGATCCGAAACGATTTCGTGCCGCGCTACGGCATCGATGTGAACATCCGCGTTACTAACGCCACGCTGATTCAAGGTATCCTCTCCGGAAACGGTCCGGATTGCATGCTGCAGATGGCTCGCTCCGAACCGGTCAACCTGGCAATGCGCGGTGCGCTGCGAGAATTGTCGAGCTTTGCGGATTTTGAAGAGGTCACCAAACAATTTGTGGACGGTGCCTGGGTACCGTACCGGTATCGCGAAGGTATTTACGCGCTGCCGGATACGCAAAACTTCTATGTGCAGTACATCCGCACGGACATTCTGGAGGAACTGGGAATAAAGGCTCCCGAAACTTGGGAGGAATATTTGCAGGCGACAACGGTGCTGCAACGCGCTAATCTGCAGGCATCGTTGCCGTATTCTCCCAGTGTGGACGGCGGCTTGTACACCACCCTGTTGCTGCAGGAGGGATTGGAACTGTTCCGCGACGACTTGAGTGCCAGCTTGCTGACCAACACCGAGCAGATTCAGGTGTTCGAACGCTGGACCTCCTGGTACACGGAGTACAAGATTCCCACGACTATGGATTTCTACAACCGTTTCCGTATTGGCAGTGCGCCGCTGGGAATTGCTTCGTATACGCTGTACAACCAGATCAAGATCGCAGCCCCCGAACTGGAGGGCCGCTGGGAGATCACCCCGATCCCCGGCGTGCGGCAGGAGGACGGCAGCATCAATCGGTATGTGGCCGGCTCCGGTACCGGTTGCGGTATCACCAAATTGGCCGCCAACCCTGACAACGCCTGGACCTTCTTAAAATGGTGGACCTCAGCCAACACGCAGGTGCAGTATTCCAATCGTTTGGAATCACTGTTGGGCTCAGTAGGTCGTGTGGCGGTCGCCAATGTGGACGCGCTGGACGATCTGGGATGGGATAAGGAATCGTTGGCAGTTTTGCGTGAACAACAAGCGTTTGTAAAAGAAATGCGTGAAGTGCCCGGAAGTTATTATGTTTCCCGTGGTATCGACCAGGGTTTCTGGAATGTGGTGGAGCAGAATGCCAATCCCACCGATACCATGCTGAAATGGGGCGCCATCGTGGATACGGAAATTCGGCGCAAGACCAATGAGTACAAAAACAAGTAAGGACAAGGAGGGACTGTAATGCAACCGCGTAACGGATTAAAAAGACGAGTCGGTCTGAGCGAAAACGCATCGTTTTATTTGTTGATGGTTCCCTTCGTGTCGCTGTTCTTTTTGTTTACGATCTTGCCGGTGCTGGTGTCCGTGATACTGAGCTTCTTCTCTTACGACACCGTTTCCATGCCGACCTTTATCGGCTTTGACAACTTCCTGCGTATGTTTACGGAGGACGAGGTGTTCCCCAAAGCCTTGGTGAACACGTTGAAATTCGCGGTGATCACCGGCCCGTTCGGATTTATGTTGTCCTTTATACTGGGTTGGTTTATCAACGAATTTTCCCGCGGCTTCCGCAGTTTCTTGTCGTTCTTGTTCTACGCACCGGCGCTGGGCGGAGGCTTGACCTTGATCTGGTCGGTGGCGTTCTCTGCGGACAGCTACGGATACGTGAACAATGTGCTGATGACGCTGGGCTTTACTACAGAGCCTATCGCCTGGTTCCGCAACGAGACCTACAACACGGTTATTTTGATGTTTGTTCAGATCTGGGGCAGCATGGGTGCCTCTTTCTTGGCAAACATTTCGGGCTTGCAGAACGTCAGCCAAGAATTGTATGAGGCGGGTGCCTTGGACGGCATTCGCACACGTTGGCACGAACTGTGGTACATTACTCTGCCCAGCATGAAGAGTATTTTGCTGTTCAGTGCGGTCATGCAGATTCAGGCCAGCTTCTCGGTGGGCCCCACCATTACGGCGTTGGCAGGCTATCCCAGCGTGAACAACTCGGTGGATACGCTGGTCCCTCACCTGATGGATGTGGGTACCGCACGGTATGAGATGGGCTACGCGGCGGCGCTATCTGTTTTCTTGTTTGCAATGATGGCGATTACGCGTGTGCTGATCGGTAAGGTATTAGACTTTTTCGGTAAGTAAGGAGGTGGGAAACCATGGCGAGAAGAGCAGGCTATAAGCGATATACGCGAAGCACCGCCGGCAACATTTTGTTTTTCTTCTTTTTGGCGGTAGCGGGTATTTTTTGCACACTGCCCTTGATCTATTCTGTATGTACGGCGTTCAAGCCGTTGGACGAGTTGTTGGTTTTCCCGCCGCGATTTTTTGTGCAGCGGCCCACGCTGGAGAATTTTTTGCAGATCCCCGCACTGCTGGAAACCTTGCGGGTGCCGTTGGAACGGTATCTGCTCAACTCGGTATTTATCAGCGTGGTATCGACGGTGTTGCATATCATTGCTGCTTCGATGGCGGCATTTGCGTTTTCCAAGTCCCGCGTAAAAGGGCGGACGGTTATTTTCTTGATCATTCAGTTCTCGTTGTTGTATAACAGCACGACATTGGGCTTGCCGCAGTATCTGATCTTTAGCGGTTTGGGTATGATCGATACCTTTTGGGTGTACATATTACCGGCGATCCCCTCGTCCATGGGTGCGTTCTTGATGAAGCAGTACATGGATGCCAGTATTCCGGATACGCTGCTGGATGCGGCGCGAATTGACGGTGCCGGTGTGTTCCGCATGTACGCACAGCTGGCAATGCCCATGTGTAAGCCGGCATGGATGACGCTGATCCTGTTCTCGTTCCAGAGCATGTGGTCGGTGGTGCCGGGCGGTACGATCTTCAAGGAAGAACTAAAGACATTACCGTACGCGCTGTCCTCTATTGCGCAAGGCGGTATCGCCCGTGCCGGCTCGGCTATGGCGGCGACGGTAGCGTTGATGATCCCCACCATTATCGTGTATTTTGTAACACAAAGCAATGTGATGGAAACCATGAGTACCTCGGGTATGAAAGACTGATGCGGACACATATCGGTATTTGATTGAGTGTGACAGGAGAAAACGCCATGAGAAAAATAAAACGAGTATGCGCAGTGTTGCTCCTCTTGGTTTTGCTGTTGAGTGTAGGAGTGTCTGCCGGTTCTTCGTATACCGGAAGCTTTACACGGCGTGAGGCTGCCGGCGGCACGAAAACGGTATATATGCCGGATGTGTACCGCGCAACCGACACGGTGTATATCCGTGATCTTGGCTTGAGCGATGGCTTCGACAAAATTCAAGATATGGCATGTGACGCCGTCGGCAATACCTACTTGTTGGTAGATCCCGGACGAGTGATCGTGCTGAATAAGGAATTGCAGTGTGATCGGGAATTCATCCCCACAGCGGCGGACGGTACCGAACTGAATGTAGAGGGCGCTCGCGGCATCTTTGTAGCCTACAACGGCAACCTTTACATTTCCGATACGGAAAACGCGCGTGTGTTGCGTTGCGACGGAAACGGCCTCGTTCTGCAGGAGATCAAGGTGCCGGAATCGGATCTGATCCCTTCGGACTTTACGTTTCGTCCCATGAAGGTCAGTATGGACAGTCAAGGTTACCTGTATGTGCTGAGTGACGGTTCCTATTACGGCGCACTGCTGTACGATCCTATGGGTGAGTTTTCCGGCTTCTACGGCGCCAACTCGGTGCAGACCTCGGTGCTCACTACGCTGGAAAATTTATGGGATATGCTGGTGCAGAACGATGTAAAGCGTGCCAAGACCGAACGAGTGTTGCCGTTCCAGTTTATCGACCTGTTTGTGGATGAAAACGATTTTGTATATACTTGCACGGGTCAGACCAGCGGCAACAGCGTCGGTCAGCTGCGAAAGCTCAGCCCCGGCGGTACAAATATTTTGGAATATACCTCGGCAACGGGCGCGGCAAGTGCTTCCGATTCTTATAACTTCGGTGAAAAGCAAACCTTTATGCGCCTCAAAAAAAAGGTACAGCAAAATTTCACCTCTGTTCTCGTAGATGATCGCGGATTTATTTATGCGCTGGATC
Source organism: Clostridia bacterium (assembly GCA_017504645.1). Lineage (GTDB taxonomy): Bacteria > Bacillota > Clostridia > Oscillospirales > Acutalibacteraceae > RGIG3009. The sequence goes on from JAFVQV010000017.1 coordinate 6,035, forward strand.
GGGCATACGGGTTGATCTATGTGTACGATCAGCGATGCACGCTGATGACGGTGTTCGGCGGCGGCTACGGTAGCGGCACTCAGCAGGGTGTTTTCTCCGATGCCTGTGCCATGGACTTCAACGGTGACAAATTGTTCGTGGCGGATGCAGGGCGCAACACCATTACGCTTTTTGAAATGACCACCTTTGGCAACACTTTGTTGGAGGCACAGTCCAAAACGTTGGATTCGGCGTATACCGATGCCAAGCCCTTCTGGAACGAGGTTTTGCTGTCGGATTCCGGAAATCAGTTGGCACAGCGTGGCTTGGCAAAGGCCGCGTATGTGGAGGGAGATTATCAGTTGGCGCTGGAGCTCTCCCGCCAAGGGCGTGACGCTTCCGTGTACGGGCAGGCGTTGGGCATGGTGCAGAATGATTTTATCGAAAAGCACTTTGTTTGGTTGTTCCCTCTTGTGATCCTGTTGGTGGTGGGTATCGTGGTGTTGATGATCCTGTCCCGCAAACGGAGTATCGTGCTGGTATCCAACCAAAAATTGCGCTTGATGCTCGGCTGTGTAATGCATCCGTTCCGCAATTTCCAGGAGATCAAATACAAAAAGTTGGGTTCCCTGCCGTTGGCATTGGTGATTACCTTCCTGTTCTTCCTGACCGGTGCGCTGCAGACCACCTTGAGTGATTTCCGCGCCACCTCCTATGACCCCACTACCTACAATCTGATATATCAGATCGCACGAACCATCGGTCTGGTGGTGCTTTGGTCGCTGGCAAACTGGGGTGTTTCTGCACTGGCAGAAGGTAAAGGGAAACTAAAAGAAGTCTTTATTGTTACAGGATACAGTATGCTTCCCATGGTTGTATACCAGATCATCAGTATTCCGTTATCTTACGCCATCCAGTCCTCGGGCGATCTGGTTATTTCCAGCTTGCAAACGGTGGCAATCATTTTGGCAGGTATCATGCTGTGTGTGGGCTTGATGACAATTCATGACTACACCTTCCCGCGGCTTGTCTTTGTTGCCGTTTTGACGGTGCTGGGCATGATTTTGGTAATCTTTGTGTTGTTTATGGTCGGTATGATGATTTCTCAGTTCTGGGAGTTCATCGTGACCGTGTTTATGTAAGTGGTATATCGGTGAGGAAGGCGGTGAGAGACTTGTCGATACTTAAAAAATGCGGAGTTGTGTTGTTGAGTTCACTGCTCATCCTACTCCCGCTTGGCTGCACCACGCAGGAAAAGGCGGAGTATCAGGTGCCGGAGACCATGACGCTCATCGACAGCGAAGTTGTCGCGCAGAACGATAAGTATTGTATGCGCTGGGACAGCGAGCAAAACTGCATACTGTTGGAAGACTTACAGTCCGGTCATATTTGGTCTACGTTGCCGTATGACTACTATCTGGAAGGCGAAACTAACGCCAGCTTGAGCTCGCCGTTGTTTATCAACTACTACGATCCCGAATATGGAACCGTGGACGGTGCCAAAGCCTATTCCGCGTGCATTCGGGACGACTTAATGTCCATTGAAAAGATCCAGGGCGGCTTGCGGCTGTGGTTCTATTTCCAAGATGTGGAGATCACCGTCCCTTTGGATTTCAAACTGCGTGAGGATTCGGTAGAAGCATCGGTAGATGCGTCCCTCATAGAGGAATCGGGGCTCACTCGTTTGGTCAGTGTGACGGTGGCACCGTATTTCTGTTCTACCCAGAACAGTGCCGAAAAGGATCGCTATTTGTTCCTGCCGGTGGGTAGTGGTGCCTTGATGTACACGCAGGATGAGATCCAGGGCATATCCCGCCTGTTTAGTGCGGAACTGTACGGGACCGATGCGGCTCGCCGTCAGCTGGAGATCAGCAAAACCGAAGAGGCTATGCGTTTGCCGGTATTCGGCGTTGTTGAGGGCGATCAAGGCCTGTGCGCGATTATTGAAAAAGGCTCGGCTTCTGCGCTTATCGAGGGAGAAGCCGGCAACTACCGAAACGGACATTCCGCGGTGTACGCCACCTTCAACTTGCGTGGTTACGACGAAGCGGAGGTCAAGCAGCTCACCATTGGTAATGCTGTTTACGGTTATGCACAAATTTACGCGGAGGAATACAATGCTGAGCAGGTATTTTCCGTGGGGTATTATCCCTTAACAGGGGCGGAAGCAAGCTACGCCGGCATGGCGTCCGTTTATCGGACTTATTTGAAGAAAAGCGGAATACTGGCGGATACCTCGGTGCAGCAAAGCTACCGCGTGAATCTGCTGGGCGGTGCCACCATCAAAAAGACAATGCTGGGCTTCCCTTCCACCGGATTTGTGGCAGCGACTACCTTTGAGCAGGCGCAGACCATTTTGAAGGATCTGCAGGAAGCCTTGACGGCCAAGCCGGAGGTCATGCTGGAAGGCTTTGGTCAGACCGGCGTGGATGTGGGTCAGATCGGTGGAGGGTTTGCTTTTGCGAGTGCCCTGGGTTCTGCGGCGAAGCAGAAGCAGCTGGAAGCCTATTGCAAAGAGCAAGGTATCCCGTTGTATACGGATTTTGATGTGGTGCAGTTCAGTGGATCCGGAAACGGCTTCTCCGTTAGTTTCGATACTGCTAAGACGGCTAACCGCCAGGCGGCCTATTGGAGGCCCGACCTGCTCAATCTGCCCGCAAAAAACAGCAGTGTCGCGAAAATCGGGTTGCTGAAGCGTTCACTTTTGCCTGATGCGGTAAGCAAACTCAACAAGTTTGCCAAAGACCGTATCTCGGGTATCAGCTTGAGCACACTGGGCGATATCGCCTATTCCGACTATAATACCTATTTATATTATGCCAAGGGTAGCATGGCGGAGCAGGTGCAGGAATTACTAACTACCATTCGCGAAGAGGGTCACCCGCTGACGGTTCGCGGCGGCAACGCTTATGCGGCGATGCTGGCATCCAGCGTTTTCGATGTGCCGCTGAACAACGGCGGATACGATCTCTTGGACGAAAGTGTACCGTTCTATCAGATGGTATTCCGTGGTCACACCGCCCTATACAGTGAGCCTATCAATCTGACTGCCGAGTGGCGCGAAACTCTGCTTGCAGCGTTGTCCGTAGGTGTTTCTCCGACCTTTATGCTTTGCAACTCCTGCGATGAGACTCTCATCAATCAGAGTAAAGCCGATTTTTACGGTTCGGTATACGGCAACAACCGAGATCGCATCGTAGAGACTGTTGATGAGACCGCCGCTTTCTACGATTCCATTCAAGGAGCAGAGCTTGTGCAGTATACGACACTGCAAAGCGGTGTTACCCAGAGCAAGTTCAGCAACGGCGTAACAGTAACGGTCAACAACACGGATGGGACGGTCATCATCGGTGATCGGAGCATAGAGGCACGGTCCTTTGTGACCGGTGACATCGTCGTCGAGGAAGGGGGAGAGCCCGGTGAAAGCGAAAAAGAGTAAAGGCGTCGAAACGTTGCGTCGCCGATACGGCATGGCATTTGTGGCTCCCTGGGTCTTCGGCGTGGTGGTCTTTGTGTTAGTCCCGCTGCTTTCTACCATTTGGTATTCGGTTTCATCGGTAAAGTTGACCGAGAATGGACTGGAAACGACCTTTATCGGGTTTCAGCATTACAAGACCATTTTGTTTGAAAACAGTTATTTTCTTAAGACTTTGCCCGGATCCTTGACGGGAGGCTTAACGAAGCTCCCCATCATTGTGGCATTGTCACTGATTCTGGCAGTTATCCTCAACCAAAAATTCCGTGGTCGTACCATGGCGCGTGCGGTGTTCTTTCTACCGGTATTGATCGCCTCCAGCGTCGTCATGACCTGCATGGCTTATGCCACGGACGGTGAGTGGAGTCCTACGGCGGGCACTGCCAACACCTACATGGATGCTATTAACTTTAACGCCATTTTGCAGAATTTGAACCTCCCTACGGACATTCAGGAGTTGCTGACCGGCTACCTGAGTACCACCTTTAACCTCATTTGGAGCTGTGGTGTGCAAACGTTGCTGTTCGTGTCGGGTCTGCAGACCATTCCCAGCCAGCTGTATGAGGTGTCCCGCGTGGAAGGAGCCTCCGCTTGGGAAACCTTCTGGTTTGTGACCGTTCCCATGATGGGGCGGATTATACAGCTGGTGCTGTTTTACACCATGATCGAGACCTTCGCGAAAAACACCTCCATTGTCAACTATGCACTGGGGTACATATCGGATAAGCTGGTCTACGACGAAGGTTCGGCCATGTTGTGGTTCTACTTCATGGTGGTAGGTGTGATCTTGGGCACGGTATTGTTCCTGTATAACCGCCTGATCTTAAGGAGGTGGGAATAATGCAGTTTAAACGCCCTGATCTTTACAAAGGCGCCGATTTCGCTCGGCGCTGGTCCGTCAGCATTATGCGGGCCATTTTCCTGATCTCATTCTCCTACATACTGCTATACCCCGTATTTTATATGTTCAGCTATGCGCTGCAAAGTCCCGCGGACATGCGGGACCCCACGGTAGAATGGGTACCCAAAGAGTGGTTTTTTGAAAACTTTTCCACCGCTTTTGGAACAATGGATTATTGGGCAAGCTTGAAAAACACATTGAGCATGGAAATCGTCAGTGCCTTTCTGCAAACGATTTTCTGTGCCGTATATGCTTACGGCTTGGCCCGATTTGAATTCCGGTTCAAAAATGTGCTGATGTTTTTCTTGGTCCTGACGATCCTGCTGCCGGATGTAATGCTCGTCCTTCCGCGTCTGATGAACTTTAAGCAATTGGACTTTTTAGGGCTCCTCGGACTCTTTAACAATCTTACCGGCATTGATCTCCGTATCAACATCGTGGATACTCCCTGGACCTTCTATCTGCCCTCACTTTTCGGCGTAGGTCTTCAAGGCGGTCTGCTGATGTACATTTACATTCAGTTCTTCAAGGGCCTGCCTCGTGAACTGGAAGATGCGGCCGCTATCGATGGTGCCGGTCCGTTCAAGACCTTTTTACGCATTATCGTTCCCTCCAGCGGTGTGGTTATCCTCACGGTAGCGGTGTTTGCCGTGGTGTGGCACTGGAACGACTACTACCTGGCCATGATGTACACCTCCGCTAACCGTCCCTTGGCGGTGATCCTGCAGGATTTTTCCAGCTACATCGTTCGATATGTGACGGAGATCTCCACCCGTGACCCCAGAGCCATCAGTGCGGCGATGGCAGCGTGCTTGCTGTTTATCGCACCGCCTACCATCGGTTACATTATCGTACAGCGCAAGTTCATTGAAAGCATTGATCGAGTTGGTATTGTAGGATAAGCCTACTTAAAAAGTCTGTAAAAACGAAAGGAGAAAATCGTATGAGTACCAAACTTGCAAGAGCCCTCAGCATGATGCTGGCAGTTTTGCTGTGCATCGGATTAGTGGCGTGTGGCCCCTCGGATGGAGACACCACCACTACCACTACCACCGGGTCGGATGACAC
>JAFVQV010000137.1 GCA_017504645.1 Clostridia bacterium
TATGTACGGGTAGTGGGCGTGTACCCCTCCGGCATGAACGACATCATAAAGGTATCGATCTTCATCGCCTCGACTACCTCGTCCATACCGCCGATGTGGTCACTATCTGCGTGAGTGGCAATGACATAGTCCAGCTGCCCAATGTCTTGTTGCCTTAAGTAGGTAACAATGTCGTCGCCATCCTCATTTTCGCCGGCGTCAATAAGCGCGTATTCGCCCTTGTTTTCCAGCAAAATACAATCGGCGTTACCCACATCCAGTACCGTAATACGCAGCTGTGAATCGGGAAGCGGTTCGCTTCCTTTTAATCCCGATTGGGTCAACAGCTGGTTCCAAGTAGGGATCTGTGGAATGCGCAAAAATTCATTGGCGGTAATAAGGAGAAACGCGATCACCAGAACGGCGATCGCCGCCTTGACAGACCGGACGCGGTATCGTTTTCGTCTTTTTCCCATGGCAATTATTCCGTATCCCCATCGTCGGGACGGGTCATATTCATTTCCAGCCACTGCTGACGGGTAATGAGGACTTGGCGGGGTTTACTACCCTCGTGAGGTCCCACGATACCCCGCTGTTCCATTTCATCAATGATGCGGCCGGCGCGAGCATAGCCCAACCGAAGCTTGCGCTGCAAGAGCGAGGTAGAGGCCATGCCGGCTTCTACCACCACCTCAATGGCCTGGGGCAGCATGTCGTCACCGCCACCCATCTCGTCATCATCACTACCGGCTTTGGACGAGGTTTTTTCCGTTGCCTGCGCCTGGCGGTCAATCTCTTGAATGACGGTTTCGTCATACTGGTGTGACTCGGTAGATTTCAAGAAATCGACCACCGATTCCACTTCGCGATTCCCCACAAAGCAGCCCTGCACACGCATGGGCTTGGAAAAACCGACGGGCATAAACAGCATATCGCCCTTACCCAACAGCTTTTCCGCGCCACCGGTATCCAGAATGGTACGGGAGTCTACTGCTGATGCCACGGTCAGTGCCAAACGGGACGGGATATTTGCCTTGATAAGGCCGGTGATAACGTCCACCGAGGGACGCTGGGTCGCAATAACCAGGTGCATACCGGCGGCACGGGCCATCTGTGCCAAACGGCAGATGTTGCTTTCCACCTCGTTGGCCGCCACCATCATCAGGTCGGCCAGCTCGTCGATGACGATCAAGATTTGCGGCAACACTTCCAGTCGTTCGTCGGTTTTGGCCACCTCGTTGTAGGAAGGCAGGTCACGCACGTTGTTTTCGGCGAACAGTTTATAACGGCGCAGCATCTCGTTAACCGCCCAGCCAAGAGCACCTGCGGCTTTACGCGGATCGGTCAAGACGGGTACAAGAAGATGCGGGATGCCGTTGTAAATGCCGAATTCCACCTGTTTGGGGTCAACCAACAGCAGGCGCACCTCGTCCGGACGGGCATGGAACAGCACGCTCTGGATCATAGAGTTGGTGCACACCGATTTACCGGAGCCGGTGGTGCCGGCGATCAGCAGGTGAGGCATCTTGGCAAGGTCGGTCAGCACGATCTGACCGGCAATATCCTTACCCAGTGCCACGGTTAGGCGGCTGGGTGCATTTTTAAATTCCTTGGAACCGATCAGGTCTCGCAAACAGACCGAACCGGACACCCGATTGGGGACCTCAATGCCTACCGCCGCTTTGTTGGGGATGGGGGCTTCAATGCGCACACCGGAGGTAGCAAGGCGCAAAGCAATATCATCTGCCAAGCCGGTGATGCGGCTGATCTTCACACCCGCACTGGGCTGCAGCTCGTAGCGAGTAACCGTGGGGCCGTGAGAGACATTGATGACCTTGGCGCTGACGCCGAACTCCTGCAGTGTCTGCACCAGCAATTCCGCGGTGGAGTTCTGCTCCCGCGTGGCAGCAGCGTTGTCTACGCTCTTGGATTCGTTAAGTAGCGAGAGAGGCGGATACACGTACGGATCTTCCTCCTCCGGCTTCTTTTCTTCCGCCTTTTTGGAGGCCTTTTCCGTGTCGAGTTCCTCTTTTTCCTCTTCTTTTTTCGATTTTTCTTCTTTTTTGCCGATAATATCGTCCACTTTCAGCGGCACCAACGGGGTATCCTCATTCATTTCCGCCGCAGCCTTTTCCAGTGCCAGCAGTTTTTCGGATTTACCCGCTGTGGACGATTCTGCTACGATGACCGCATCCTGCGCCACCGCCGCCAGATCCTCCTTTTCCGCATAGCCGGCACCCAACTCCACGTCGATGGAGCTTTTGCGGCGCTGCTGAACGCCGGTTTCCATAGCGGTCTCCAGCGTTTCCTTTGTTTTCTCTACGGGTTTCCATAGCGTTTTAAGCAAGCCAAGCACCGTGGTGCCTGTCACCAGCATCAGGAACACAAAGATCATCAAAATCAGGATAATCTTGGATCCCACATCGGTGAAAAGATATTCCAGTATGTAGCCCAGCAGAGCGCCCATGACGCCACCGCCGTGATGTTCTTTTCCGGCATCAAAGGCATCCCGCAGTGCGCTGAAGTAGCCAATGCCCTCCACGTTTTGCGAAAAGACCTGTATGGTGCTGCCCAGCATGACAATGAGGGTAATACACTGCCACAGCTTTGAAGTGGTGCTTCCTACCGTGCGTTCCATGGTGCACAGCACTGCCAGATAGCCGATCAGCAACGGAAGCCCATAGGCGCAAACGCCGAACAGGCCCAACAGCAGATTATGCAGCCATCCCCACAGACTGGCACCGGGAATCAGCAGCAGGCACGCTAACAGAATCGCTACTGCGAACAGAATGACCGCCGCCGTCTGATGCCGCGCACTTTCGGAGATCTCCCGTTTCTTTTGCGCACCGTTTTTTTTGCCGGAGGTGCGAGAACGGGAGGAAGCGGAACCACGGGATTTTCGTTTTTGAGGCACGGAAAGACCCTCCTTGGTATGTATAGCCGCAAGGCGGCTGAAAAAATGACAAATTATTTAGACGCTTCAATCATGCGGTGCAGTGCCGCCAGCGCATCGGACAAGGAACCCAGCTCGTCGATAAGGCCGAAACGCACCGCGTCGGTACCATCCAACACCGTTCCCATGTCGGTGGCCATTTCATCGGTGTTCAGGCACAATTGGGTAAAGTGGTCATGGCTGATACCGGAATTATCCGTCACA
>JAFVQV010000138.1 GCA_017504645.1 Clostridia bacterium
CGCCGCTGCATAGCAGCGGCGCTTCTTTAATGCATGGCGCTCAAAAACCAGGAGGCGGCCTAGGGGACGAGAAAAATGCCAAAAGGTTACTTTTGTGCTGAAAAGGTTACATTTATGCCTTGAAAAGATAGGGAATATACGATAAAATTAAAAAAAGACCTTAGAGGAGGCGTGTGGTATGTATAAAAATCCCAACCTCGCACCGGAGGTGCGTGCGGCAGATCTGCTTTCCAAAATGACGGTTGAGGAGAAGCTGGATCAGATCATCTTCTTTCACACCCTTAAGGAAGTCAGCGAAAACATCACCAACGGCGTGGAATTGCCGCCCCGTTGCGGAACCTTTGGCAATCTCAGCGCGTTGGAGGATACCAAAGCAGCAGAGCATATCGGCGATTATTTCTTGAACAAGACCCGTTTGGGAATCCCGCTGCTGATGGCGTTCGAATCCTTGCACGGTCTGATGAATTTTAAAGCCACCGTTTTCCCGCAGTGCGCAGGCCTGGGTGGTACCTTTGACCGCGAACTGATCTACAAAATGGCACAGATCATCGGCAGAGAGTGCAAGGCGCTGGGCGTGCATCAGGTGTTTGCACCCAATGTGGATATTCCGCGTGAGCCTCGTTGGGGTCGTACTCAGGAGGCATACGGCGAGGATCCCTATCTGGTAGGCGAAATGGGTGCCAACTATGTGAAGGGTGTTCAGGAAAACGGCGTGGCGGCTACCGCGAAGCACTATATCGCCTACGGTTTCCCCGAGGGCGGTATCAACCTTGCTCCCGCCCACGTGGGCGAGCGCGAGATCCGCGAGGTCTATCTGGAGCCGTTTAAGAAGTGCATCGATGCCGGTGTTCTGTCCGTCATGCCCGCGTACAACGAGGTGGACGGCATTCCCGTGCACGCGTCCAAAAAATTGCTGCGCGACATCCTGCGCGACGAATTGGGCTTTGAGGGCACCACCATTTCCGACTGGGGCGCCGTGGAAATGTTCCTAAAATTCCATCAAACCGCGCCCGACCGCCTAACGGCAGGCAAAATGGCCATCGAAGCGGGCGTGGATATTGAAGCTCCCGAACCGATCGGCTACGACACCGATTTCCGCGAGGCGGTGAAAAACGGCGACATTGACATCAAGCTGATCGACGAAGCCGTACTGCGGGTGCTGACGCTGAAATTCAAGCTGGGCCTGTTTGAAAATCCGTTCCCTTGCGACGAACTGAAGCCGTACCTCAACAACCAAGAGGCCAAGGATCTGTCCCGCGAGATGGACGAAAAGTCTATTCTTTTGCTGAAAAACGACGGTATCCTGCCTTTGGATGAAAAGAAGGTCGGCACCGTGGCGATCATCGGTAACAACGGCAAGCGGAGCTTTATGGGCGATTACATTCTCCGCACCGAAAGTTGCATCGATTTTTACGACGGCATGGTACAGCGCTTGGGCAGTGACCGTGTGCTGTATGCGGAAGGTTGCGGTCCTCTGCTGGGCAACGATGAGATGATCGCCGAGGCAGTGGAGCAGGCGAAAAAGGCCGATACGGTATTTTTGGTGCTGGGCGACCGCGCCGAGCGCGGCGGCGGCGCACAGAACAGTGGCGTGTTCTCCAACAACCAGATCACCTGCAGCGAGGGCTACGACACCAACGATCTTCGCCTCCCTGCGGCGCAGCAAAAGCTGTTCGATGCCATTGTGGCGCTGGGCAAGCCCACCGTGCTTGTTATGTACGCGGGCAGACAGTATGCCATTAAGGATGAGGTGGAAAAGGTCAACGGCTTTATGTTCTCCTGGGGCGCGGGTGAGCAGAGCGGTGTCGCTTTTGCCAACCTGATCTTCGGCGATAAGTCGCCCTCGGCAAAACTGACCTTCTCCTTCCCCCAGAGCACGGGACACATTCCCTGCTATTACAACTACAAGGCCTCCGCCCGCGGCCGTCTGTACAAGCGCCCCGGCACGCCGGAGGAGCCGGGTATGGACTATGTGCTGGCGTCGCCCGATGCGTGGCTGCCTTTCGGCTATGGCCTGTCCTATACCACGGTGGAGTATTCTGACCTGCAGGCGCAGGTAAAGGATAACGGTGAAGTAGCGGTGTCCGTCTGTGTGGAGAACACGGGTGCCTACGAGATCGACGAGAGCGTGCTCTTGTTTGTGCAGATGCTGTATTGCCCCGTCACACCCTTCATCAAGAAGCTGCGTCGGTTTGAAAAGGTCAATCTCAAGATCGGCGAGAAGAAAACGGTCAACTTCACCCTGAACGGTGAGGATTTTACCTACATCGACGAGGATATGAAGACTGCGCAGAACCACGGCAAGCATATGCTGTATATTGATAAGCTGGCATGTGCCATTGAGATCTAATGGAAAAGACCCGACATCGCGATGTCGGGTCTTTTTTGCACAATATGGTGGAAATCTTCGAAGTTCTGTGGTACACTGGTTTAAAACACCGAAAAGGCGGGAAAACAATGCTCTCATTTGAAAGTGATTATGTAAACGGGGCACACCCCGAGGTGCTGAAAGCACTGATCGATACCAACGACGAGGTGATCTCCGGTTACGGAAATGATCGGTTCTGGAACAGCGCGGCGCAAAAGATCCGTACCGCTTGCGCCTGCGAGCAGGCGCAGGTATATTTTCTCACCGGCGGCACCCAGACCAATCAAGTGGTGATCTCCACGCTGCTGCGTCCCTACGAGGGGGTCATCGCAGCCACCACCGGCCACGTGAACGGACACGAGGCAGGAGCCATCGAGTATTCAGGACACAAGGTGCTGACCCTGCCGCATCACGACGGATGTATCGATGCCGACGAACTGCGGGCGTATATCCAAGCGTTTTATGCCGACGGCAGCCACGACCATATGGTGTTTCCCGGCATGGTGTACATTTCCCACCCCACCGAATACGGCACTCTATACACCAAGGAGCAGCTGACGGCGATCTCGGCAGTGTGCCGCGAGTATGACATCCCGCTGTTTTTAGACGGTGCGAGGCTGGGCTACGGATTGATGAGCCCTGACACGGATGTGACACTGCCCGATTTGGCACAGCTGTGCGATGTGTTTTACATTGGCGGCACCAAGGTGGGTGCTTTGTGCGGCGAAGCGGTGGTGTTCACCCGCGGCAATATGCCGAAGCAGTTCGCCACCATGGTGAAGCAACACGGCGCTATGCTGGCTAAGGGACGCTTAACAGGGGTGCAGTTTGACGCTCTGTTCACCGACGATTTGTATCAGCGCATCGGCGCTCATGCCATCCGCATGGCACAGCTGCTGAAAGCCGCTTTTGCGGAAAAAGGGTATGAGTTTTTCCTCCAATCTCCCACCAATCAGCAGTTTGTCATTCTGGACAACGATACGCTGAAACGGCTGCAGGGACAGGTGAAATTCAGCGTGTGGGAACCCTTGGACGAGCATCGCACGGTGGCTCGCTTTGTGACAAGCTGGTCCACGCGGGAGGAGGATATCGCCGCACTGCGGGTGCTGATTTGATATGAAAAAGATCACGCTTCCCGACGAGATCGTCTATCTCGCTGCCACGGTTTTGTTGGCATTGTCGGTGGCGATGCTTACCGCCGCTGATTTCGGTATTTCCATGATCGTCGCCCCTGCCTACATACTCAGTCAGAAGCTGGGCTTCCTCACCTTTGGTCAAAGCGAATACGTCATACAA
>JAFVQV010000139.1 GCA_017504645.1 Clostridia bacterium
AGGCGGGTGCTTCGGTATACTCTGCGTCCAAATTGGCGGCGCAGGAGTTTCCTGACTATGATGTGTCACTGCGTTCTGCGGTGTCCATTGCCCGACGCTTGCAGGATCCGTTAGCGGAGCTGGTCAAGATCGACCCGCAGGCTATCGGTGTGGGACAATATCAGCACGATATGCCTGCTGCACAGCTGGCGGGGGCGCTGGACGGCGTGGTGGAAAGCTGCGTAAACGCCGTAGGCGTGGATCTGAATACGGCTTCAGCACCGCTGTTATCCCGTGTGGCAGGCATCGGTGCCGCATTGGCGAAAAATATTGTAGCCTATCGAGAAGAAAACGGTGCATTTACCAGCCGCTCTCAGCTCAAAAAAGTGTCCAAACTGGGCCCCAAGGCGTTTCAGCAGTGCGCAGGCTTTCTGCGTATTCCGGAGGGGAAGATTATGCTGGATGCCACGGCGGTCCATCCCGAAAGCTATGAAGCGGCTGAAAAATTACTGGCTTTGTGCGGCTATACGGACGACGACGTGCGTGGCAGTCGGGTGAACGATCTTTCTGAACGGGCAGACGCCCTTGGTAGAGAAAAATTGGCGCAAACACTGGGCGTTGGTTTGCCTACCCTACAGGATATTATTGATGAATTGCAAAAACCGGGACGTGATCCCCGTGATGAATTACCGCCGCCGCTGTTACGTACCGATGTGATGGATATGAACGACCTGAAAGCCGGTATGGAGCTGCAGGGCACCGTGCGCAATGTTATCGATTTTGGTGCGTTTGTGGATGTGGGCGTTCATCAAGACGGGCTAGTGCACATCTCTCAGATCACCGATCGCTTTATTCGCCATCCCTCCGAGGTGCTCAAGGTGGGGGATATTGTGACGGTGTGGGTGCTGGGGGTGGATACCGCTAAAAAGCGGATCTCGCTCACCATGAAAGCACCGAAAACTTAACTATTGAAAGGAGTGACCCCCATGAGTCTGTCAACGGTCAATCAAACGGTAGCGCTGTTGGCACGGCTGTTAAATATGCGTAAAAGTACCATTCCGGTACTGCCCACACAACCGCAAAAGCCGCCTTGCTCCGTTGAAAAAACGGCACAAGCCTTTGAACGGGTCACGCCGGAATCACAGGGGATTTCCTCTGCACATATTGCCTCGTTTTTGGAGGCACTGCGTCGTGATACTTCACTCAACATGCATTCGCTGTTGCTGCTTCGCAATGGCAAGGTGCTGGCGGAGGTAAGCTTCGGTGCACAGGACACTCATGTATGGAAAATGACCTTTTCGGCGTGCAAAAGCATTACGGCACTGGCGGTGGGGATGCTGATTGACGAAGGGAAACTGTTTCTCGACGATCATGTGGTGGACTTTTTCCCCGATAAGACCACGCCGGTCATGCGCCTGCGCTTTAAAGATATTACCATTCGGCATTTGCTTACCATGACCTCCGGTGTTTCCTTTAATGAGGCAGAGTCCATGACGCAGACCGATTGGGTCCATGCATTTTTCAGTGCTAACAACGCGGGAAAGGCGGCAAAGACCTTTTCGTATAACAGCATGAACACCTACATGCTGGCGGCGGTGATCGTTCGCGTGACGGGGGAGAGTCTGACGGAATTCTTGCGTCCTCGCTTGTGGGAGCCGCTGGGGATCACTCGCGTATTTTGGGAAACCTGTCCCGAGGGAATCGAAAAAGGCGGCTGGGGCTTATACCTCAGCGCTGAGGATATGGCTAAGATCGGTCAACTGGTGTTGCAGCGAGGTTGCTGGAACGGGCAGCAGCTGATTTCTGCTGCGTGGATTGAAAATGCTACCGCGTTTCATGTAGAAGTCCCCGAGGATTGCGGTGATTTCAACTACGGATACCAGTTCTGGTGCGGACGGCAAGGATGCTCTTTCCTCTTTAACGGAATGTTAGGGCAGAATGTGTGGGGCTTTCCGGACAGCGGCATCCTGCTGGTGACTAACGCGGGCAACGATGAGTTATTTCAACAAAGCAATTATTTCCGTCTGGCACAAGAATATTTCGATTGTGAGTTTGCCGATGCCTTGCCGGAAAATCCGGAGGATCAGGAGCGGCTGAAAACGGTGATAGAAAATTGCCGTTATATGCCGCAGCAGACGGTTTGCCGCCCGTGGTGGCAGTTCTGGAAAGAACCGCCGCTGCCGTTACCGAACGAGTGCTATGATTGGAATGGAACGACTTTACACGCTGTTTCGGCCAATGCGGCATCGGTGGGCTTACTGCCGGTGTTGCTGCAGGCAACACAGAACAATTATGCCTCCGGTTTGTTGGAACTGCGCTTTGAAATAGTGGATGATCGTTTTCTGATGACCTATTCCGAGACCGGTGAAGCACATCAATTTGCGGTGGGCTTTGACCAACCGCAGATTACGGAGCTATATTTTCACGGTGAACCGTATCGGGTGGCCGTGCGCGGCCGCTTTGCCACAAACGAGGATGACGAGACGGTACTGGTTGTTACCATGGATTTTTTGGAGACACCCTGTACCCGCACTTTGAAGGTGATCTTTGGCAAAGGAAAAATGGCGTTGCGGCAAACGGAGCGCCCGGGAGAGCCGTTTTTGCGGCAGCTACTGGCAGAGGTCAAACAGCGGCTGGACAGCAAACCACTGCTGGGTGCGGCGGTAGATAAGCTGGACGATGGCTATGTGCTGTATAAGATCGGTGCCATGCTGTCACC
>JAFVQV010000018.1 GCA_017504645.1 Clostridia bacterium
CGATCTTGAGGGGTGCCGCCAGCAGCAGATAGGTCACATCCGTCTCGGCTTTGGTGAGATCCAGTCCCTCCAGCAGCACCATACCGGTGCCCAACAGTTGACGGTGCACCTCGGCGGTGTATTCCGGTGGAGCAACCGAGGTTTGCTCTACGCCTAACAGGACAACGCCCGCGTCGGACAGCACGAACGCGGCACTGGGGCTCAGTTGCACGTCACCCTTGAACAGTACCCGCTTTTTTAGACGAGGCAGCAGCTCCTCCGCTTGGTCACCTAACAGCAGGCCGTTACATTCGATGACCACACATTCCCCGATACAGGTATCCAGCGGGACCCGATCAATGGCGGTACCGTCCGTGATAAAGTGGCGGGGAGCATCCATGTGAGTGCCGTTATGCAAGCAACCGGAAAAGGCGGTGGTGTTGCCGGCATCGCCCCATTCGATGCGATGCAACGGTTTTAACTGAGGGGCGGGGTCGCCCGGGTACACCGGTGCCCGCGTCCATTCTCGCGTGATATCGATAAAATCCATGTGGATCTCCCCTCTCTTTCCTTATATCGCAAGTATACCAGTTTCAACCAGAAAGGTCAATCATCAGTCAACCGTTATCCCTGCCTCTTTCAGCGCAGCTTTGGCACGAAAGCGCGGAATGGTAAAGGAAAACAGAGAGTCATCCTCCTCAGCGGCCACACGATATAGGGCGTTTGCCGCCTGCTCGTACAAGGTGGGCTCCGCCACATCATAATCGTAATAATCCTCATCCGTCTTGGGCTCATACTGCGAGATGTCGGTGCCGTTTTGCGCATCCAAGTGCTTCACCAGTCGCACCAGCTCCGGCACGGCAGCATCACCCAGTTCCTCCATGGCAGAGATATCCACCTCTTTCAGGGTGCCGTTCAGATACCGATCCACATTGTATCGGGCGATCAGCGTATCCGCACCGGAAAGCGCCAACGCGCCATACAGTATGACACAGACGCACATCCCCAAAGGCAGGAGTTTCAGCTTACGGACAAATTGCTGCAGAATAACAAGCAGGAACAGAACCGCCAGTGTCACCATCAGCCAGGAGGCTTGCAGGCGTTTGGGAGTCAAGCCATAGCAGTCGATGTACATAACCATTTTCGCAACGGCCGTACTGATTAAAACCAAAGTAAACACCGACAGCACCACCGACAGCAGACGCTGAATCCACGAGGTTTTTTCACCCTTTCGCGCCGTAAACAAGGCGATGGCCGCCAGCATCAGGAAATTGATGATCGACACGGTACACAACTGGAAAAAGCCGTCGCGCGCATATTGCGAATACACCGTCATAGCGGGCAATTCGCCCATAAAACCGGAAATGTAATAGTTCCATTGGGACACAAAGAAGATCACATACAACACCAGCAGGGGCAACACCGCCACCGTCACCGTAACGGTGGGAACGATCTTAACGGCGCGCCACGTGTTTTGACACCCCTCTGCCGACACAGCCTGCTTACATTTGCCGTCTACGGCGGAAACATAGGCACCAAACACATACATGCCGATGGGGATACCCAGCAGCGCACTGGCAACATGGGAAAAGATATCGCCAATGTTGAAGTCGAAGATCTGACCCAACAGGGTGCGGAATCCGCTGTCGTAGGACAGCAATGCACAGACGACGGTGGTAGGAACAATGGTTACCGCCACACCGAGTAATACTTTCAAAAAAGCTTTCCCGCCGCTTTTTGCCCGTCCGGAGCCGGCGGCGAAAAAGATCTCGCCCATTGACGCAAGGGGCAGCACAAACAAAGCACGGAAAAAGTCTGCGGCGATCAGACCGGAAAAGCCTTTTTGCAGCGTATTACCACCGGCGGCATACACCACATAGAAAAAGACAACCAACGCGTACGCGTAGGAAACCATATGCAGCATGGCATCCGCGCACATAAGAAGGGATGCGGATACCGCAATGGCAGAGAGCGCCGCTGCCAGCGGCAAGCCGCGCAGACGGCTGCCGCGGCGGTGCAGGATCACGGCGGTGACCAAAAACAGTGCCACAACAAACAGAAAGCCGCCCAAGGGATTCCAAACGACGGGAAATACCCGACAATAGGCGTAGCCGGCGGCGAAGCACAGCCATGCGTATACCGCCTCCGCAGTGGAGTACGGACGGCGCTCGCGGGTAGCCGGCGTTGAGGCAGGCGTTTCTGTGAAGCAGGGCGGTTCCGATGGCTGAGGCTGAAACTGAAATTGGGATTGATACGGTTGTTGCATACCGATACCTCCTATTCGCGAAATTCTATGATATCTTCCACACGACAATCCAGCGCATGACAGATAGCATCCAGTGTAGAAAAACGAATGGCTTTAGCTTTATTGTTTTTAAGGATAGACAGGTTGGCAAGAGTGATGCCCACCCGCTCGGACAATTCGTTCAGGGACATTTTGCGCTTGGCCATCATGACATCCAAATTGATTACGATCATGGCACCCTGCTCCTTTATACCGTTAAGTCATTCTCGGATTTGATAGCGGTGGCTTCCTCCAGCACATTCTTCATGACCCGCAAACAAAGCCCTACAAACACCGCCACAAACCCCACAGCCAGTGACAGAGGAAAATACCAACCCAGCAGTGCAAAGAGAAAGCCTGCCAGCACACAGCACCAGGAAACGCCTCGCAGCGAGGAAATGCTGGTCACAGTAAACACTTGCCCTTTTTGCACCAGACGCAGCAGCCGAAGCATCAGCACACCTGCCACTCCGCCTGCTGCCAAGATCGCATATACCAGTAAAAACACCAGCGTCTCCCCCACCGTATCCTGCGGCATATGCATCATAGAATACGCGATCCACGGCATCGCCACGGCACCTACCGCCAGGGCTGCCAGAAATACCGCGGTAAGTGTCAGCGAGATACGGACGGACAGTTTGGATGAGATCTTCAGCATAAAAACACCTCTATCATCGATTTCATTACGCCCATATATTACCACGCACTTTTTTGTTTGTCAATGCATTTTTATTGTTCTTCAATAAATTTTTGCCGAAAATTAAAAAGTGCGGCAGTGCGGGTGTTCCCGCCCTGCCGCACTTTTGTTGAATTTAAGACTGCGTATCGATTGTTTTTTCCTTTTTCTTAAGAATGATCGTGACGACCACCGCTCCTGCAACAGCCGCAACCACAATTCCGCCGATGATAACATACCAGACCCCATCATGGTTCTTTTCAGCAGGAGCATGTGCATCGTCGGTGATACCCTCATCCGCAGAGCCCGGAACAGCAGATATATCGCAAATAGCGATGGAACCGAGGGTTTCGACAGTCACCGAAACCGTCTTATTATCCTCACTGCACAAACTTTCCAGTTGCTGTATCGTTTCTCCGGACACATCGTACAGCGCAATGGATTCGCTGAAGTTTTCCGGCACAGCAAAGATCAGTTTAACAGAACCGTTCGGTTGTACTGCCACACCATTCTGTGCCGCAGCCACATGAATCGCCTTGAATTTGGTCGTGATTTCCACCAAAGCATCGGTGATCTTGGCTTTAACGGTTTCGTCTGTTATTTCTTCAACAGAGACCACCGTCCCCTCAGTAAATACGCCCTCTTGCGTTTCCAACACGGTACCGGTAGACGTATCGGTCATGCTGCAGGGAATGACTTGCTTGGTGGTCTCACCACACGCTTGGCATTTCCCCTCCATCAAACCCGTACTGTAGATCGTCGCTGCTTTCGTCAGCGTGGGGTCTTCAAATTCATGACCGACAGCCTCTACCGAACGAGTTTCGATGTGTCCGCAAGCGGAGCAAGCCGCTTGCTTGACACCGTTTTCGGTGCAGGTAGCGTTGCTGACGGTGATCCATTCACTGTAGCTGTGTTGTTTACAGGAAATGGTGATCTTTCCGCTTCCGTTGGTGAAGGTATTGACCGTGCCGTTGCTTTTCTTCGATTCATTACATACAACTGACACCTTCGAGGAACCAACCGCCGCTCCCTTTTTGATCTTGAAGGTCAAGCGGGCGATCGTTCCGTTTTCGACTGTATCGGCAGTTCCCACCCATACCATGGCACAAGGCGAGGCATAAGAGGAGGGCAGTCGAAGAGTTGCGCTGATCCGTTTAGTGTCGGTAACACCCGTCAATTCCAATGCTGTCGCATCGTATTCCACCGTCAAAGAAAGGGTGGAAAGCCCGGGATTATCAGCGATGGCAACATCCACCGTGACCGTGTCACCATGCTGTCCGCTGACATTAGCAATCTTCAACTCACCGGCGCGTTGCGGAGCCTCACATTCCGAACCGTAAACTTCAAATTCGGTGATACCTGCCCACTGTACATTGGGATTAGCCTTTACCAGATTCGTCACCTTCACATAACTGGTCTTTACGACATCGAACTTAAAAGACTGCTTCTCAGCAGTGGGACTGACCGTGATATCCTCCTTGGAGCCATCCGAAAATTCCAGAGTGGCCGTCTTCCAATAAGTATCGTGCGGGAAATCGGCGCGAATCGCCATCACCACCTCGTCCACATACACCTCATGCTGAAAGTTTACCTGGAACCAGCGCCCGCCCGTGGCGGTAGCACCCCACGACTGATAGGGATATGAGCCATGCTTGGTGTTCTGTGCCATACCGTCAATAGCATTACGCGGAGCAAAGGTGGAATCGTTGTAACTATCGCTGGCAGTGGCGTGAGGGTACGCGGATACCGCGCCGTTGAGATCATAAGGGTTGAGCGCTACATTACGGCGCTGTGAAAGCTCTGTTTCGCTCACCACACGGGCTTTGATAGTATTGGAGGTACTGCTTATCAAAGTTGAACTGAAAATGTAAGAAAAGGAGTGAGTGGGAAATTGATAGGTATATACACCGCTCGGTACATACAAAATCGCTTCGCCCAACGAATCGTGCAACGTTAACCCCAGATAGTGCTCTCCCTCAGGGAGGGTGACGTTTACCGTTGCACCGCTTGTATACTTTTCGGCGACCACCAACTGTGTGACACCGTCTGCACCCGTAGCGACCTTATTATACACCGACCCGCCTGCGGTATAGGTAATGGCAAGGTCAGACGCAGCCGCCAGTGTCATCATGCTCATACACTGACCAAGAAGCAGTAGAACCAGCAGGCAAGATAGAATTTTTTTCATAGAGATCGTTCCCTCTTTTCAATTATGTTACACTGTCAAAACACCGGCAATTACAAACGGAGAATCTGCCGTGGCATCGTTGCACCTCACCGCGATGGTGTGCTCCTCATCGGAAAGTTCCAGGCCCAGCGGCATGGGGTGATTATTAGTGCTGATCGCGATCTCCTCTCCGCCATCAATGGTATAGGTGATCGAACGACCGCCCAAAGTGCAGAAAAGAGCAATATCCTTGCCGGTGACAGAGAACGTTACCGCAGCATCCGACGAGTTGGTATACAAATATCCCGGCGTATGCCCAAAACCACCCACACCTACGCCGGTGGAATTTAACGCCCAGCCGGTGGCGTTCATGGATACTGCAGGAATGTAACGGCTATTCATGATCAGATCGCTGTTTTTGGAAGCAGGCATGTTTTTGGGGGTAGCGCTGATGTTCATAAAGGATTTTGGTGCCTCGATCAGCGCCGTTTGCAAGCAGCGGGTGATGACCTTTGCATACTGGGCATAACCCTCTTCGGTGGGATGCACGCCATCGGTATAATAGGTGTACCAGCCTGCAGAGTTGATGCCGCTTGTCAGGCTCAGTTCTTTACAAGACTGATGGCCCACATTGATGGACGGAATACCGTACATCGCCGCGATTCCATCCTGTGTCTCCGCCTGCTCAAAATACGAAGTATTCAGCATGGAGCAAGTATTATCCGTGGTATACAGAGCCACAATATCACACGCCGGATTAGCCCGACGAAGCTTACGAATGATGGTTTCGTAATGACGGGAAACATCTGTCAGTGAATACTTATCGCGTGCATAATAGTCATTAATGGCATATTCCACAAATACCAGATCGGGAACCCGAGGAAGAACAATTTCATCCACCCAGTAGGCTCCGAATGCCGAACAGGCACTGGGAACCGCGGCGTTTACCTCGGTAATCGTGGCATTCGGGAATTGGCTTTTTAGCCAAGCCGTGGTTCTGGAACGGTAGGAATCCGACAGATCGGAAGCGCCGATGCCATAGGTAACGGAACCACCCATGTACGCTACAGTCAACTGCTCGTCCTGCGTCAACTTCGCATAGGTGTTCAGCAGGCCGTCCCGATATTGAAAATACTCGTTGGAATACAAAAACTCTACCGCCTTTCAGGCATGGATTATGAATACGCATGCTGCGATGAGCCGCCCATCATATTCACAAAGAACATGGTAATGATTATTCCGATAAAACCTAAGATAACAAACCACTTTGATGCTTTTTGAAAGGAGTTGTGCCGGCGGAAGTGGAGGTAAATGGCAAACATCAGCCAAGTCACAAGCGCCCAATTTTCTTTAGCATCAAAGGACCAGAAGTTGCCCCACACCTCGTTCGCCCAAATGGCGCCGAAGAACATGCCGGCGGTCATGAACGGGAACGCGATGCAGACCAGATTGTATACACCTGCATCCAACCGCTGTCTGTTTTTCTTGTCAAAGAAACTGACAATCGTCAAAATAAACGCTACAGCGCTGACCATATAGCCGATCATGTACACCAGCACATGCGGAACAAACCAAACGGACTGCAATGCCGGCGGGTAATGCCACACCGAGCCAATGCCCATAAAGCACACGCCGATCATGCAAATCGCCGGCAACAGGCAAAAATATTTGTCCATCCATCCGCAGTCGTGTAAGTATTTCACATACAGATACATCAGTGAGAAGGTCAGCGACAGGAAAGTCAGCACCTGATACATACTAACAAACGGCACATAGCCGTTGATAACCCAGTTGTTTCCCACCATCACGGCATTACCGGCCACCGCAACGATCCAGGCGACAGCACCGATGGTCTTACTCTTTTTAAAGCAACGAAGCAATGCCGCAGCGGCGTACAACACAGCAGAAGCAATGGCTATGCACAAAATTGCCTGCGTACTCATTCGACATCACCTGTGCCTTTCTTACGGAGCAGGCACATAACGAAAGTGCCCACGATCACCAGCCATATTCCCGTTAAGGTAACAAATTCGCCCGGGTCTTTTTTTAGCATGATCTGAACGCTGCTTTCGGTGATCTGATCGTAGTTCATCAGATAAATTTTCCAGCCGTTCTCGCGGTGGGGATAGTTGACGATCAGCGGGACTTCTTCGATCTCACGGGAACCGCCCGGCAGGATCATCAGCGTAGCTTCGTAATACTTGTCCGTCCCCGCGGCACCGTCTTCGGCAGTATACCGTTCCACCTTAAAATCCGAAACACCG